>NCEH01000073.1 GCA_002304505.1 Rhizobiales bacterium 32-66-11
GCCCGGCAGGGTCAGCTTGGGCCGGCGCGAGATGGGGGAAAAGGAAATGCGCTCGGTGGGCAGCATGTCTCAGGCCTCCGGTTCGCCGATGGTGAGGGTCAAGGTGCCGAAGCCGTCGATGGCGCCGACGACGCGGTCGCCGGGCTGCATCTCGCCCACGCCGGCGGGGGTGCCGGTCATGATGAGGTCGCCCGGCTCCAGGCGATAGGAGCGCGAGAGGTTCGCGACGATTTCCGGCACGTTCCAGATCATCTGCGCGAGGTCGCCGCGCTGGTGCTCGACGCCGTTGACGCTGAGGGTGATGGCGCCGTGCGCGGGATCGCCGCCGGTCCCGGCGGGGTACAGCGGGCCGCACGGGGCGGAGAGATCGAACGCCTTGCCGGCTTCCCACGGCAGGCGCTTGTCGCGGCAATCGCGCTGGCGGTCGCGGCGGGTCAGGTCGATGCCGATGCCATAGCCGAAGATGGCGTCCTGTGCCTTCGCGAGGTCGACGTTGCGCGCGGTCGCGCCGATGGCGACCACCAGCTCGATCTCATATTGGAAATCGCGGGTATCGGCAGGATAGGGGATGGTCGCGCCGTCGGCGACGATGCTGTCGCGGGGCTTCTGGAAGAAGAAGGGCGGATCGCGCTCGTCTTCCGCTTCCTTCATCTCGCGGATATGCGCGAGATAATTGCGGCCCACGCAATAGACGCGGCGCACCGGGAAGCGCGCCGCGCGGCCGACCACGGGCAGCGCGACGATCTCAGGGACGGGAATCGCGAAGGCAGTGCTCATGGATGCGCTCACGCCTTGGTCTTCGTGGCCTGGTACCAGTCGAGGATCTCTTCCCCGTTCCAGAACAGCACGTCGCCGAGGCTGGCGGCATACTCATAGATCTGTTCCAGATACTTGATGCGGTGCGGCTGGCCGGAGATATAGGGGTGGATCGCCACTGCCAGGATCTTCGCCCGCTCTTCCCCTTCGGCGTGCAGGCGGTCGATGCTGTCCTTGAAGCGCTGCACCCAATAGGGCGATTCATGATGGGCCACCGCCATCATGGGGATGTCATTGTGCTCCACCGTATAGGGCAGCGTCACCAGTGGGCCCTTGGCGGTGGTGATGTCGCAGGGCTCGTCGTCCCACACCCAGTCGCCGATATATTTGACGCCGGCTTCGGCGAGGTTCTCCGGGGTTTCCAGGGTCTGCGTCAGGCCCGGTCCGAGCCAGCCCTTGGGGCGCTTGCCGGTGAACTTTTCCAGGATGTCCATGGAGCGGAAGATCATGCCGCGCTGGTCGTCCTGCTTGTGGATCGGCCCCTGGTCATAGGCGTGGCCCATGAATTCCCACCCCGCATCGCGCGCCTGCGCGGCGACCCGCTCATAATCCTCGGTGACCCGGGCATTGATGGAGAGCGTGGGGCGGATGCCGAGCTTCTCGTACAATTTGAAGAAGCGCCAGGCGCCGACCCGCATGCCGTATTCGTGCCAGCTCCAGTTCGGGACGTCGGGCAGCAGCACCTGGCCGGTGGGGGCGGGGAGAACTTGGCGCGCCATGGGGCGGGCGATGTCCCACACCTCGAAATTCACGATGGTCCACAGAACCACGCGCGCCTTGCCGGGCAGCTTGAGCGGCGGGCGGTCGACAATGGCGGAATAGGGCGCGCGCTCGCGCGGCTGCAGGGTCATCGAAACTCTCCGCGAAATTCAGCGATGCGGGAAAAAAGCGCGTGTCTCATGCGGCGGCCGCCTGCCGGATGGCGGCCACGCCGGGCCGCAGCAGCGAGTCCAGCGTCGCATAGAGGAAAGTGGCGCCGCGCCCGACCCAGTGCGCGGTGGTCTGCTCGGTCACCGGCAGGCCGAAGGCGCGGCCGGCGGCGGCGAGGCGCGCGGTGATGTCGTCCACCGCGGCCACCAGTTCGGGGCGGCTGGTATTGCCGAGGAACCCCATGGAATGGGCGAGGTCGTTGGGTCCCACCAAAATCAGGTCGATGCCGGGGGCGGCGGCGATGGCGTCCAGCCGGGCATGGCCTTGCGCGCTCTCGATCTGGGCGATCAGCATCAGATCGGCTTCCCGGCCGCAGGTGGCGGCGCGCGCCGTGGCATGGAGCATGGCGCAGGCCTCCACGCTTTCGACCTGCGGCAGGACCAGGCCGTCGATGCCGCAATCGAAATAGCGGGTGAGGATCGCGGGATCCTTCGAAGGCGAGCGCACCACCGCGCTCATGCCGCACGCCTGGGCGGCGCGGGCCAGCATGGGCACGCTTTCCACCGAAACCGCCGTGCGCTCGCAATCGATGAACAGGCAGTCGGCGCCGCAGGCGGCGAGCGCCTCGACCGCCGGCAGGGAGACCCCGCCGGGATTCACCGCCAGGATCGGCCGGCCCGCGAGGATCGTCGCCTTGGTGCGCGGAAGGCTGGCGCGAATTCTCATGCGCCGTCTCCACCGCGCATCCGCCGGCCCGCGTCCCGGACCGGCGGCGCGCACGATGCGCAAGCGTCGGGAGCGGTTGATCCTGCGGAGGCAAAGGGGGCGGACATGGGCCGGAAGTCCTTCCTGGCGCGATCTGAGACCGCAAAAATTGCGTACAATCCGAGCGTCGTCAATAATTAATGTATACAATTCTTGCTCAAAAATTCACCCGCTTCTGCCCTCAATATAGGCTTGAAGCCGTTCATTTCCCGGTCCTAGCTGAGGCGGGTTCCGCTCCGGAGGCAGGCTTCGCGAGCGGGTCGGATTGTATCCTTGCGTGGGTTCGGGTATGGCGGCTATGGCTGATCAAAAGGAGCGACCACCCGGCATGTCAGAGACCGTTTCCGACGCGCTCGGCGAACCCGCCCCGGATTCTTTCGCCGACGGCATGGATGCGGAGCGCGCGCCCACCCGCTCGCTCTCGGTCGCCGACCGGATTCGCGCCTCCATTCTCTCGGGGGATTTCGAGCCCGGCGCGCGGTTGCACGAAGTGCGGCTCAGCGAACGGCTCGGGGTCTCGCGCACGCCGGTCCGCTCCGCGCTCCAGTCGCTCGCGAGTGAAGGCTTGCTGGAATATGCGCCGAACCGCGGCTATTCCGTGCGCCGGTTCCTCACCTCCGAGATCGTCGATGCCTATGAGATCCGCACCATGCTGGAATCGCTCGCGGCCCGGCTCGCCGCCGAGCGCGGCCTGACCGACGCGGAGCGGGCGGTGATCGAAGGGGCGCTCGCCGATGGCGACGCCATTCTCGCCAAGGCGGAATTGGAGGAAGCGGACCGGATCGGCTATGGCGCGGTCAATTTCGCCTTCCACGACACCATCCACGCCGCCTCGCGCTGCCGCATGCTGGGCGACATGATCCGCATGTGCCAGAGCGTGCCGCAATCCTCCCACCGCAACGTGGTCTCGTTCGAATATCTCGAGGTGCGCCGCCGCCACGAGGATCACCACCGCATCTATGACGCGATCCTGCTGCGCGATGCCTATCGCGCGGAAATGCTGATGCGCGAGCATGTGGCGAGCGTGAAGACCGGCCTCGTGCGCTCCATCAGCGGGCGTGCGCCCAGAAGCCGGCGCTAGAGCACGCGCCCTGGCGGCGCGCGCCGGCTTGTTCTAACCTCCGCGCCCGAACGGACGGGCCGGAGACCAGGCGTGCAGATCGCATCCATCGACCACATCGTGCTGACGGTGGCGGACATTGACCGCACCGTGGAATTTTACACCCGCGTCCTCGGCATGCGCAAAGACGTGTTCGGCGAAAACCGCGTGGCGCTCGCGTTCGGCGCGCAGAAATTCAATCTCCAGGACGGGCGCGCGACGCAGGATATCGTCGCCATCGCCGCGCATCCGACGCCCGGGTCGGTGGATCTGTGCCTGCTGTCGGCGGTGCCGCTGGAGGAGGTGATCGCCCATCTCGCGGCCTGCGAAGTGCCGATCGCCGCCGGCCCGGTGCGCCGCACCGGCGCGACCATGCCGCTGCGCTCGGTCTATATCCGCGATCCCGATGCCAATCTGATCGAGATTTCCGTCCGCTGGGAAGAAGAGGCGCCGGCCGCTCTGTGAGCCGGCGGATCGCTCAGGCGTTGAACGGCCGCACATTGTAGCCGGCCGGCTGGGTGCGGGCATAGGCGCAGGCGGCGCGCACCACATCCTCCTCGCAATAGGCGCGCGCAACGATCTGCAGCCCCACCGGCATGCCGTCGCCGGCGATCCCCGCGCACACCGCCCCCGCCGGCTGGCCGGTGAGGTTGAAGGGATAGGTATAGAACACCCAGGACACGAGATTGCGGTCCGGCAGGCTGTCGGGAATGTTCTTGCCGGCATCGAGCGAGGTCACGGGCAGCACCGGCGAGATCAGGATGTCGTAGCGCTCGAAGAAGGTGCGCAGCTTCTCGCGCAAAGCATAGCGCTCGAACACGCTGGTGTAATAGCTGCGCATCTCCTGGGCGAGCGCGGGGGCCAGCACCTCGGCCACCGCCGGGTCCAGCAGATCGCGCTGGTTTTCCAGGAAGGACCGCAGGCGGATGCCCACGCCGGCATAGAATTCCGCCGTCCACAGGTCCGCCGGATCGCTGTCGAACACGTTTTCCACGAGATCCACGTCGCAGCCGAGGGCTTCGAAGGTCTTGGCCGCGCGATCGGTGATCGCCACCACCTCCGGGTCGGGCCGGGCATAGCCCAAGGTCGGACTGTACGCGACGCGCATGCCGGCGACCGAAGCCTTTGTCGCGCCCATCACGTCCGGCACGGGACCTGCGACGCCGAACGGGTCGCGCCGGTCCGGCCCGGCGATGGCCGAGAACAGCAGCGCGGCATCTTCCATCGAGCGCGCGATCGGTCCCACATGGGCGAGGGTTGGGGTTGCGGAGGTGGGCCACACCGGCACGCGGCCGAAATGTCCCTTGATGCCGGCAAGCCCGGTGAAGGCGCAGGGAATGCGCACCGAGCCGCCGCCGTCGGTACCGAGGGCGAATGGCGTGATCCCCGCCGCTACCGAAGCCGCCGCCCCGGCGCTGGAGCCGCCCGGCGTCTTGTCGAGGTTCCAGGGATGGCGCGTGATGCCGGTCAGCGGGCTGTCGCCCACCGGCTTGCAGCCGAATTCGCTGGTGGTGGTCTTGCCGATGAGGATGCCGCCGGCGGCCTTGGCGCGTTCCACCGCGGGCGCATCCACGCTCGCGACATTGTCCGCCATGGCGCGCGAGCCGGAGGCATAGCGCTGGCCCTTCACCGCCATCAAATCCTTGGCGGAGAACGGCAGGCCGTGCAGCAGGCCGAGCGGCGCGCCGCTCATCACGGCATCCTCGGCGACGCGGGCGGCGGCCATGGCCTCGTCCTCCATCAGCACGAAGAAGGCGTTCAGCGTGCTCTGCGTCGCCTGCGCCTTGTCGAGCGCGCGCCGCGTGAGCTCCACGGGCGAGATGTCGCGGGTGCGGATGCGCCGGCGCAGCTCCAGCGCGCTCATGGTGTCGAATGCGGCGGACATGATGGGCTCCCGGTCAAATGCCCTCCCCTGCAAGGCGGCGGGGGCGCGTCGTCAGGTCTTGATGAAACGCGCCGGGCGGCGTGGCAGTCTGCCGCCCGGCGCCCTTTTGCGCCTCCTCAGGGGGTGAGGCGCAAACCGCTCAGTTGAGGATGGCGAACGCGCGCACCGGGGAGCCGGAGCCGCCCTTGAACTTCAGCGGCGCGCCGAAGAACTGGAACTCGCCCTTGCCCACCAGCTCTTCCAGGTTCACCAGCCATTCCCAATGGCTCACCCCGAGGTCGCGGCACAGGCGGTGCTGGGCGAAGATGTTGTCCGTGGGCTTGTCGGTGGAGGGACCTTCCACGCCGTGCATCTTGGAGCCGCGATCATAGAGCCACTTCGTGGCCTCGGCGGTGAGCAGCGGGTTCTTCCAGACCGAGTCCAGGCTCGGATAATTGCGCTTGTGGAAGCCGGTGCACAGCAGAACGATGTGGCCGTCCACTTTCACGCCGGCCTTCTTCTCCGCCTCTTCCATGTCGGCGACGGTGATTTCGCCGAGGTCGGGAATGTGGCGCAGGTCGAAGCACACCGCCTTGCCCATGAACTGTTCGAGCGGCATCTCGTCCACCGGCGCGCCGTTCGGGTTCACGTGGCGATAGGCGTCCACATGGGTGCCGACATGGTCGAGCATGGCGATGAAATTAGTCTGGAAGGTCATGGCGTCGCCCGGCACGCCGAGGTCGAGCGCCTTGGAGCTCTCATGGCTCATATGGGTGGTGATGATCGGCCGCTGGAACAGCTTGTGGGCCGGCATATTGTCTTCGATGAGGAGGGAGAGGTCGATGACTTTGGACATGGTCGCTCCTTGGCGGGCTTGGTTTTCGGGTGAATTGCTGGCATTCGGCCGCGTTCAGGCCGCCGCCTTTTTCTTCTTGCCGAGAAACGCCTCCATCACCTCCGGATCGCGCGCGAGATCCGCGCTCGGCCCGTGGCGCGCCACCCGCCCGTTCGCGATCACATAGGCGTGGTCGGCGATGGCGAGCGCGTAGGAGGCAAGCTGTTCGACAAGCAGAATGGTGAGGCCGGCCGCGTTGAGGTCGGCGAGGACCCGCATGAGCTGGTCCACGATCTTGGGCGCGAGGCCGAGCGAGAGTTCATCGATGATGAGCAGCTCGGGTTCCGCCATCAGCCCGCGCGCGATGGCCAGCATCTGCTGCTCGCCGCCGGACATGGAGCCGGCCTGCTGGGGCAGCCGCTCCTTCAGGCGCGGGAACAGGCCGAGCACCTTCTCCAGCGTCGCCTTGGAGCGCTCGGACTTCAGCCCGCCATGGGCATAGGCGCCGAGGATGAGATTGTCCTCCACGCTCTGGTCGGGAAACAGCAGGCGCCCTTCCGGCACCATCACGAGGCCGCGCGCCACCTTCCGGTCGGCGGAGAGGCGGGTGGTGTCCTCGCCCTTGAACAGCACCTGCCCGCCGGAGGGGCGCACCAGCCCCGTGGCGCCGCGCACCATGGAGGATTTGCCGGCGCCGTTATTGCCGATCACGGCCACCAATTGCCCGCGCTTCACGCTGAGCGAGATGTCGCGCACCGCCACCGCCGCGCCATAGCGCAGTTCCAGGGTGCGGATATCGAGGAGGATATCGGTGTCGCTCATGCCACGTCCTCCGTCTTGGCGGCATCGAGGGAGGCGCCGAAATAGGCTTCGATCACGCGCGGATCCTCCTGCACGATTGCGGGGGTGTCGCTGGCGATCACCTGGCCGTAATCCAGCACGGTGACGGTGTCGGCCACCGCCATGATCAGTTCCACATGGTGCTCGATCAGCAGCACCGAGATGCCGAGCGCGGCGATGCGCCGGATCATCTCTTCCAGCGCGTCGATCTCCTGGGTGGTGAGGCCGGCGGCCGGCTCGTCCAGCAGCAGCAGGCGGGGCTTGGCCGCCAGCGCGCGGGCGATCTCCAGCCGGCGCTGCAGGCCGAAGGGCAGGAAGCGGGCCTGCTCGTTGGCATAGGCATCGAGCCCGACGAAGGTGAGCAGGCCGATGGCGGCGCGCCGGCTCTCCCTTTCCTCGCGGCGCAGGCGCGGGGTGCGCAGCAGCGCGTCGGCAATCCCATAGGTCAGGCGCTGCTGATAGCCCACGAGCACGTTTTCCAGCACCGTGAGTTCGCCGAACAATTCGGTGTTCTGGAACGTGCGGGCAAGGCCGATGCGGGCGATCTCGTGGGAGCGCTTGCCGGTGAGCTGGATGCCGTCGAGCTCGAATTCCCCTTCCGTGGGCTTGTAGAAGCCCGAGATGGTGTTGACGAAAGTGGATTTGCCGGCGCCGTTCGGTCCGATCAGGGCATGCACCTCGCCCGGCTTCACCCGCAGCGAGGCCTTGGAAAGGGCGGTGAGGCCGCCGAAGCGCACCGTGAGGTCCCGCGCCACCAGCTCCGCCTCGCCGTCGCGCACATCGTGGCGCAGGCTCTGTTCGGCGCTGATCCCCTCGGCGGGATCGGCCTCGCGCTTTTCGGGGTTGAGGCGCTGGACCAGCATCCACAATGTGCCGACGATGCCGCGCGGCAAGGCGAACATCACCACCAGCAGCAGCGCGCCATAGGCGAATTTCTGCCAGAGCTGGAATTGCTGGAGGAATTCCGGGAGATAGGTGAGGATATAAGCGCCGATCACCGGCCCGAAGGTGGAGGCCGCCCCGCCCAGGATCACCATCAGCAGAAAGCGCACGCTGTCGGCGAAGGTGAAGATGTCGGGCGAGATGTAGGAATTGAGGAAGGCGTAGAAGCTGCCCGCGATCCCCGCCGTAACCGACGCCACCACGAAGGCCAGCGTACGCACGGCGGTGGCGTTGACGCCGAGCGCGCGGGCCGCGGTCTCGCTCTGGGACACCGCGAGCATCGCCCGGCCATAGCGCGAGCGCTTGAGATTGTAGGTGGCGAGCGTCGCCAGGAACAGCGTCACCGCCAGCACGCCGTAGAAGGCGAAGCCGGAAATGCGATAGCCGAAGATGTTCGGGCGCGGGATGGAGGAGAGGCCCGTGGTGCCGCCGGTGAGCGACTGCCATTCGATGGCGACATTCTCCACGATGATGCCGAAGGCGATGGTGACGACGGCGAGGTAGACGCCGCGCACCCGCACCGTGGGATAGGCCAGCAGCACGCCGAACGCCCCGGAGACGACGGCCGCGCCGATGCTGGCGCTCAGCATGTCGAAGCCGAGCCGCACCGCGAGGATCGCCCCGGTATAGGAGCCGAGGGCGAACAGGCCGGCCTGGCCGAGCGAGACGAGGCCGGTGAGGCCCACCAGCACGTTCAGGCCCACGGCGATGACGCCATAGATCAGGAACAGCATGAACAGGCGCAGCTCGTATTCGTTGCCGGCGGTGAGCGGCACCGCGACGAGGATCGCGGCGAAGACGACGAAGCCCAGCGAGGTGAGGTGTCTCATACCTTGAGCACCTCCCGCTTGCCGAACAGGCCCTGCGGAAACACGAGGAGAACCAGGATCATGGAAGAAAAGCCGATGATTTCGCGGGCGGCGGTGGAGATGTAGCCCTCGACGAATTTCTCCATCACGCCGAACAGCAGGCCGGCGATCACCACGCCGGGGGCGGAGGTGATGCCGCCGATGATGGCGACCGCGAAGCCCTTCAGCCCCAGCAGCGTGCCCATGGTGGCGGACACCTGGATCACCGGCGCCACGAGAATGCCAGCCGCCGCGCCGAACAGGGCCGCGAGCCCGAAGGAGAAGGCGACGATGCGGTTGACATTGATGCCCATGAGGGCGGCGGCGCGCTTGTCATGGGCCACCGCCTGCATGGCGCGGCCGACGAGCGTGTGTTTCTGCATGAATTTCAGCCCCACCATGGCGAGGATCGCGACCAGTGGGATCAGCAATTCCTGCGGATAGATGCCGGCGCCCATGATGTGGACCGCCTTTTCCACCCCGGGCGAGGGCAGGGGACGGGAGAAGCCGCCGAACTGCATGGTGGCGAGGCTCTCGATCATGATGCCGACCGCAATCGTGGTGAGCATCCAGCCGATGGAGGTGGTGCCGCCGGTGAACGGGCGCACCGCGAAGCGCTCCAGCAAGATGCCGAACAGCGCGCCGGCCGCGACGCCGAGCAAGCAGGCGAGCCAGAGCGGCAGGCCGGCATCGACCCCCAGCACGGCGAGGACGGCGCCGATCATCAGCGTGTCGCCATGGGCGAAGTTCACCGCCTTGGCGGCGGTCCACATGATGTGGAAGCCGAGCGCCACGAGGGCATAGATGCCGCCGATGGCGAGGCCGGAGAGGGTGTATTGAATGAAGGTGCTCATTGCGCTGCGGTGCCCATTTCACCCTCCCCCCTTGAGGGGGAGGGCAGGGTGGGGGGTGGGGTTCCGCTAGGAACCTGAAGCCGTGATCCTGGCGCTGCCGTACCCCCCTCCCCACCCCTCCCCCTCAAGGGGGGAGGGAGCAGGGCGCGCTTGGCTTCAATGCCGTGCCGAACTGAAGCCGCGGGACACATCCCCTCTCCCGCTGGCGGGGGAGGGCCAGGGAGGGGAATGCCGGGAACGCCCGACCTCAGTTGGTCTTGCCGTACTTGGTCTGCTCGATGGGCAGCAGCTTGCCGTCCACCCAGACCGTCAGCTTGTAATATTTGGGCAGGATCGCGTCCTGGCGCTCCGGGTCCTTGGCGTCGAAGGCGGGCTTGTATTCGGCCACCAGACCGTCAAGGTTCACCGTGTAAAGCGCGTCGTGCACCTTCTTCCAATCGAAGGCACCGGCCTTCTCGATCGCCGCGGCGATGATATAGACCGCGTCATAGGCATTGGCGACGCCCGACGGCATCTTCACGTCGGAGGGCTGCTTCAGGCCGTATTTGGCCTGGAGCTTCTCCCACAGCGCCTTCTTCTTGGGATCCATGTCGCCCATGAACGTATAGGTCTGGATCACTTCCACGCCGTCGGCCAGCGGGCCGGCGAGTTCGCCGAGATTGCCGGCGATGCCCCAGGCGCCGATGATGGTCGGCTTGTAGCCCACCTTGTCCATGGAGCGCAGGATCTGGTTGCCTTCGCGATCCAGCGCCCAGAACAGCACCACGTCCGCCCCGGCATCGCGCGCGCGGATCACCTGCGGGCTCATGTCCTGGTCGTTCCAGTTGAAGGTCTCGGTGGCGACCAGCTCCTTGCCGGCCTTGGCCATGGCGTCCTTCACGTCCGGCAGGGCGCCGTTGCCCCAGCCGGTGTTCTCGTAGAAGAAGGCGACCTTGCCGGTCTTGGAGGCTTTCAACGCCTGCTCGACGAGGAAGCGCGCCACCCATTTGTCCTTCGCCGAGACGCGGAACATGTAATTGGGATTGGCGCCGTTCTCGATCGCCTTCGTGTTGGCGGCGAGCACGCCCACATAGGGAATGCCGATCTCGTTCACCGGCTCGGCCTGGGCGACCGCGACCGTGGAATGATAGCCGCCGAGGATGGCGACGCATTTGTCGGCGAGCGCGATGCGGCGGGTGTTGTCGACGCCGCGCGGCGGGGCGCCGGCATCGTCATATTGCACGAAGCTGAGCTTCTTGCCGAGCACGCCGCCCTTGGCGTTGATCTCGTCGATGGCGATTTCGGCGCCCATCTTGATGGCGGCGCCACCGAACGCGGCGGGGCCGGTGGTGGCGGCGGAATTGCCGATGCAAGGCTGCTGCTGCGCCATCGCGAGCGTGGACGACAGGCCGAGCATGACCGTCGCGGCCAGCAGCTGGCCACGTAAAAGCATGTGTGAAGGCATGTATTTATTCTCCTGTTGTCTACAGGATGTGTGGGCATTTCGCCCCTGTTCCCATCTGCACAATAAAGCTACCGAAAAGTCCCGGCCACCGGCAAAGATGATTTTCCAATCGGCGATATAGGGTGTGCCTATGAAGGCATTTTATAGGCAGAAGCGATGCTCCTTAGCATGCACCAACTCGTTATAAAATATAGTATTTTTAAAAAATGCTGCCCATAGTTTAAGCAGCTTGGCGCGTGAGAAGTCGTTTGACAAATCGAATCCTCTCGTGAGAATTCAGGGCTTGCAAAGGTGGTACATGGATCTTCGCCAGCTCAAATACTTCGTCCAGATTGCGGAAAGCGGGAATTTCTCGCGTGCCGCGGAAATCCTGCGGGTCGCGCAGCCCTCCTTGAGCCAGCAGATGAAAAACCTGGAGGATGAACTGGGCGTCGACCTGCTGGTGCGCCACGCGCGCGGCGTCACCCCTACGGAAATCGGCCAGCAACTCTATGATCACGCCCGCCGCATCCTCCAGGAGGTGGACCGGGTGAAGGATGTGGTGCGCTCGCAATCGGCAAATCCCTCCGGCCGGGTCTCCGTGGGCCTGCCCACCTCGGCCTGTCGGGGCCTCTCCATTCCGCTCATCAACGCGCTGGCCGAGCACCAGCCCAACATCACCTTGCACGTGGTGGAGGCGATGACCGGCTATCTGGACGAATTCCTCCAGCTCGGCCGGCTCGACGTGGCGTTGCTGTACGATCACAAGGCGTTCGAGCATGTGGCCTGGACCGAGATGATGGTCGAGGACCTCATGCTGTTCGTCCCGCCCGGCCATCCGCTTGCGGCGGAGGGGGAGGTCTCGTTCAAGCGCATGTTCGAATTGCCGATCGTCCTGCCGGGCCGGCCCAATGTGCTGCGCACGGTGGTGGAGCAGTTCGCCGCCCGCCACGACGTGGTGCCGACCGCCATGGATTGCGACAGCCTGCCCGCCATCGCCAAGCTGGTCCGCCAGTCCACGGCGCTCGCGGTGATGCCGCATTTCGCCTTCACCGAGGAGATGGCGCGCGGCGAGATGGTGGCGGTGCGGATCGTCGATCCCACCCCCTCCTGGCGCCTCTCCGTTGTGGTCTCCCAGCGCACCATGAACCTGCGCGGCAGCGAGGCGGTGGCGCAGGTGATGGCCGATGTCATCGCCGGCATGGTGGAGGCCGGCGTCTGGCGCGCCCGCCTGCGCGCCGACAAGACCCGCGGAGAGCTTTTCCGCGCGCCGGCAAAATAGGCGGCGGCAAAATAGACACCGGTGGCCGCCCGCGATCGCGGCGCGGCCCGCGCGGGTGCGTTTGCAAATCAGATTCCGCGTGCGCCGAAATGTTTGGCGAACGTTCGCCCGAAATCGCGGTGTGATCGGCCCGAGGCGTGCGGAGAAGGGTCTTTAAACCGCGATTCGTCCGCGGCAAGTCCTTGGTTTCACGTGAAACATTCCGCGCGGCGGGCGGCGCGTGCGCGGCGTTGGATGTTCTGCGAGTCAGCCGTGCGCCAGGGCGCGTTGCACGTGCCGCACCCCGAGTTCCGGGCTGGTGAGAATGGGGATGGAAAAGCCGTTATCCCCTTGGTCCTCAAGCGCCCGCGCCATGGATGCCTGGGCCAGCACCACCACATCCACCTTGGGCGCCAGCGCGGCCAGCTCGGCCCGCACCAGCGCGTCATGTCCGGCCCGATCCCCCGCCGCGAGCCGGGCGAAGGCGCCGTCGCACACCCCGCTGCTCAGCGTCACCCTGACCCCCATCTGCGCGGCATGACGCTTCAAAAGATCGGTGGTGGGAACGAGGGTGGTGGAGAGCGTCGCCAGCACCCCGATGCGGGTGCCTTTCTCCAATGCCGCCAAGGCCATGCCGTCATCGACCCGGAACAGCGGCACCGGGCACAGCGGGATCGCGGCATCCACCGCCGGCCCGAGGGACGAGCAGGTGACGAGCACCGCATCGGCCCCCGCATCCACCGCCGACCACACGTAGCCGGCCAGGCGGCGCATGGTGAGGCGGGAGAGCTCGCCCATGCGAATCGTGTTCCGCAGCAGGCTTTCATCCACGATGTTGAAGGTTTCCCAGCCGGGCAGGTGCTGGCGGGTCAGTTGCTCGAACACCGGCACCAGGCCGGCAACCGTATGGATGAGGGCTAGAGAGCGGGGCGCGGACGCGGAGGTCGTCATCGGGGGGCGGCTCTGGCTATTTGGGAAATGCGGTGTTCAGCTCGTCGATCTGCGCCGCCGTGAGCAGGCGCGGCTGGCGATCGCGCAGCAGCACCAGCAGCTTGGCGGTTTCCTCAAGTTCCTCAGCGGCATAGACGGCGCCCTGGAGGTCCTTGGCGGTGACCACCGGGCCATGATTGGCCAGCAGCACCGCCGCGCATTCGCCCTTCAGCTCCCGGATCAGCGTGCCCATGGCCGGATCGCCCGGGCGCACATAAGGCAGCAGCCGCACCTTGCCGACCCGCATCACCACATAGGGCGTCAGCGGGGCGATGCAGTCGGCGGGGTCGATCTCCGGCAGGCAGGAGAGCGCGGTGGCGTAGGTGGAATGCAGATGCACCACCGCGCCAGTGCCGGGGCGGGTCTCATAATAGGCGCGGTGCAGGAACACTTCCTTGGAGGGCTTGTCGCCCGATACGTGGTTCCAATCCCGGTCGAGCTTGGAGATGCGGCCGGCCTCGAGAAAGCCGAGGCAGGAATTGGTGGGGGTGATCAACACCCCGTCTTCCACGGCGACCGAGATATTGCCCGCCGAGCCGACCGAATAGCCGCGCTCGAACAAGGAGCGCGACAGGCGCACCAGGAGGTCGCGGGTAGCGGCTTCATCCATGGCTCAGGCTCCCGTCGTGCCGGCGATGGCGCCGAGCGCCTTGCCGAAGAAATCGGGCGCGCCGAAATTGCCGGATTTCAACGCCATGCCGAGGCCGGTGCCGTCTTCCGCCACCAGAACCGGCACGCCGGGGTCGATCTCGGGTCCGATGCGGAACGAGGTCACCCCCAAGGCCGAGACCACGGCGCCGGAGGTCTCGCCGCCGCCCACCACGATGCGCCGCATGCCGGCGTCATAGAGCGCCTTGGCGGTCTGGGCGAAGATGCCGTCCAGCTTGTGGGCGACCTCGGTACGGCCGTACTTTTCCTGGAGCGCGGCCACCTGCTCGGGCTTGGAGGAGGAATAGACCAGCGGCGCGTGGCCGGGGCTCGCCTGGATGAAGGCGACGAGATCGGCGGCGGTGATGGTGCCGTCCATCACCTTGTCCACGTCGATGGCGAGCACCGGATGGTCCTTGCCGTGCACCTCGATCTGCTGGAGCGTGGCGCGCGAGCAGCTGCCCACCAGAACCGCTTCCGGGCCGCCGATCAGGTCGACCGCCGGATTTCCGCCCTTGGCGAGACCGGCCTTGATGAAGTTGCGGGGCAGGCCGAGCGCGATGCCCGAGCCGCCGGTCATCAGGCGGGCATCGGCGCAGGCGGCGGCGATGGCGAGCAGATCGGCATTGGTCAGGGCATCGACAATGACGAGCCGCTCGCCTTTCTCCGCCGCCGCCGAAAGGCCGGCACGGATCGCGTCGGGACCGCGCTGGAGCACGGTCCAATCCACCAGGCCCACAGGGTCCTTGCACTGGAGCTGCAACCAGCGCCGCAGATCGGCGTCGGTCATGGGGTTGAGCGGGTGATGCTCCATGCCGGAAGCGTTCAGCAGCCGGTCGCCGACGAACAGATGGCCCTTGTAGATGGTGCGTCCGGCATCGGGGAAAGCGGAGCAGGCGATCACGCCCTTCTCGCCGAGCCGCTGCGCCAAAGCCTCGCCCACCGGGCCGATATTGCCTTCCGGGGTGGAATCGAAGGTGGAGCAATATTTGAAGATCACCTGACGGCAGCCCTGGGCTTCCAGCCAGTCGAGCGCGGCCAGCGACTGGGCCACCGCCTCCGCCGCCGGAATGGAGCGGCTCTTCAGCGAGATGACGCAGGCTTCCACGTCATCCGCCGCCGGAACGGTCGGAATGCCGAGATATTGCACCGTCTTGAGGCCGCCTTCCGGCGCGATCCCCTTGGCGATGGTGTTGGCGATGTCGCTCGCCCCGGTGAAATCGTCGGCGATCACTCCAAGCAGCATGGCGGGCACTCTGTGAGAGGGGGCGAGGGGCGGCGGATCGCTCCGCCGCCGGTCAGGCGTTTTCCTTCAGCACCGCGCGCTTGGCCTTCACCAGAGCGGCGAGGCAGCGGTCGCGCCACGCCTTGCGGGCATCGAGCTTGTCCGCAGGAGTCTTCGCGCGCCGCTGCGCCTCGACCTGCGCAACCAGGGCTTCGCTCCACGGGCGCGGGTCGGCCTGTTCTTTGGCGAGATCGTAATACATGGGGCCGAGCTTGGCGCAATAATCGGCGACCCCGCCCTGGGCGTTCAGGTCGATTGTCTCGAACGGGCCCATGAAGAACCAGCGCAGGCCGAGGCCTTCCGAGATGGCGGCATCCACATCGGTGGCGGAGACGATGCCGTCCTCCACCAGGCGGAAGGCTTCGCCCAGCACCGCGCTCTGCAGGCGGTTGACCACGAAGCCGGCGATCTCGCGATTGAGGCGGATCGGCACCTGGCCGACCTGCTTCATCAGCGCATCGGTACGCTCGACGACGCTCGCGGCGGTCCAGGGGGCGGGGATGATTTCCACCAGCGGGATCAGGTGCGGTGGGTTGATGGGATGGGCCACCACGCAGCGCTCGCGGCCCTCGATCTCGGCCGTGAAGGAGGAGGCGGGAAGGCCGGAGGTGGACGAGGCGATCACCGCGTCCGCCTTCACCAGCTTGGCCAGCTCCCGGTAAAGCGCCTGCTTGATGGGAAGGCGCTCCGGCGCGCTCTCCTGGATGTAGTCGGCATCGGCCACGGCTTCCGCAAGGCTCGCGGCGGGCTTGAGGCGGGCGAGCACGGCGGCGACGGTTTCGCCGTTCAGCAGGCCCTGTTCGGCAAGGCCGGGCGCGGCGCCGGCGGCAAAGTCGAGCGCCGCCTTAAGGGACGCGGGCGAGGGGTCATAAAGCGTCACGTCAAAGCCGGCGCGCGCAAATACGAGGCCCCAGGAGCCTCCCACAAGGCCACAGCCGACAAGAGCGATTTTCGTCATCTGGGAATATCCCGGTTGGAAGGTGAAGCCGGCGACGGGCCGCGCCGCCGGTTCGAAAGAGGCGGCCGAGCCGCCGGACATCACGCCGAGGCGGCGAACCCGCCGAGATAGGCGGCGCGCACCTGGGCGTTGTTCCACAATTCATCCGGCTTGCCCGACACCAGCAGGGCGCCGGCCTCCAGCACATAGCCGCGGTCGGCGACCGACAGCGCCATGTTGGCGTTCTGCTCCACCAGCAGCACGGTGGTGCCGCGCTCGCGGATCTGGGCGATGATGCGGAACACCTGCTGCACGATCTTCGGCGCGAGGCCGAGCGAGGGCTCGTCCAGCAGCAGCAGGCGGGGTTTGGCCATCAGGCCGCGCGCCACCGCCACCATCTGCATCTGCCCGCCGGACAGCGTCCAGCTATAGGCGTGCTCCAGGCGTTGCAGATCGGGGAAGAAGGCGAACATCTCGTCCGCCTCCCGCTCCAATTGCGCGCGGCTGATGCCGGAACGGTTGGAGGAGCCGAGCAGGATGTTGTCGCGCACCGTGAGGCCGGGAAACAGGCGCCGGCCCTCCGGCACATGGGCGATGCCGAGGCGGGCGATGGCGCCCGTCTTCATGCCGAGGATCGACGAGCCCGCGAACAGGATCTCGCCCGACGTATTGGGCATGAGGCCGGAGATGGAGCGCAGCGTGGTGCTCTTCCCGGCGCCGTTGGAGCCGAGCAGGGCGACGATCTCGCCCTCGTTCACGGTGAGGTCCAACCCCTTGAGGACGTCGCTCGCGGTATAGCGCGCGGTGAGCCCCTTGATCTCAAGCAGCTTCATTTTGCGGCTCCCCCAGATAGGCGGCGATGACTTCGGGATGGCTGAGTACGGACTTGGGATCGCCGTCGGCTATGCCGCGGCCGAAGTTCAGCACTGTGATGCGGTCGGCCACCTGCTCGATCAGCTTCATGTCGTGGTCGATGATGACGATGGTCAGCCCGTGGCCCTTCAGGCGCTTGAGCAGTTCCGCCATCTCGCCCTTTTCGGTCAGGTTGAGGCCGGCGGCGGGCTCGTCCAGCAGCAGGATTTCCGGCGAGCCGGCGAGGGCGCGGGCGATTTCAACATAGCGTTGGTGGCCGTAGGGCAGATCGCCCACGGGCAGATGCGCCACGTTGCGCAGGCCGACGAAGTCGAGCGCGGCCAGCGCCCGCTCCACCGTGGCGTCGGCGCCGGAAATGTCGTTGCCGGGCCGCTCGGCGCCGATGGTGACATTCTCCAGCACCGAGAGGCCGCGGAACACGCGGATGTTCTGGTAGGTGCGGCACATGCCGCGCCGGGTGCGCTCGTGGGGCGGCAAAGCTGTGATGTCGTCGCCGAGCAGCTTCACCCGGCCCGCCGTCGCCACATAGAGGCCGGTGATGACATTGAGCATGGTGGTCTTGCCCGAGCCGTTCGGGCCGATCAGCGCATGCACCGAGCCCTTGCGGACCTTGAAGTCCACGCCGTCGAGGGCTTTCAGGCCGCCGAAATGCTTGGCGAGCCCGGTCACCTCCAGCACCACGTCGGCCGACATGGACCCGGTGCGGCTGAGCAGGGGCAGGGGCGTCACCGGGCCGGTGTCGGCGGGGGCGGGCTTGAAGAAGCGATCGGCCAGCAGCCCCCACACGCCACGCGG
>NCEH01000074.1 GCA_002304505.1 Rhizobiales bacterium 32-66-11
ATCCCGTCCGGGCGCGATCAGAACGTGAGCCGGCAACGCGCCCGCGCAGCCGGATTGCGCTTACCCGGCCAACCGGGGCCGCTGAACGCCATAACGGACGTATCAGGGGTTGAAGTCGGATTTAATACAATCATTTACGGCGATGATCTTCCGGTGCGCACCGGCGTCACCGCCGTGTTGCCGCGCCCGCTCGCGCAGGTGGTGGACCCGGTGTGGGCCGGCTTCTTCTCGCAGAACGGCAGCGGCGAGATGACCGGCACCCATTGGATTCGCGAGGCCGGCTGGCTCTCCGGTCCGATCACCCTCACCAACACCTTTTCGGTCGGCCTCGCCCACCACGCCACCGTGCGCTGGATGTGCCGCCGCTTCCGCGACAAATTGGAGCATGAAAGCTGGGTGATGCCGGTGGCGGCGGAGACCTTCGACGGCTATCTGAACGACATCGTCGGCCAGCATGTCACCGAGGACGACGTGATCGCGGCCATCGAATCGGCCCGCTCCGGCCCGCTCTACGAAGGCAATGTGGGCGGCGGCACGGGCATGATCTGCTACGGCTTCAAGGGCGGCACCGGCACCGCGTCCCGCGTGGTGCGCACACCGGCCGGCACCTTCACCGTGGGCGTGCTGGTGCAGGCGAATCACGGCATCCGCCCGTGGCTCCAGGTGCTCGGCCTGCCGGTCGGCCGCCATCTGCCGGACCCGCGCGGCATCACGCGCGAGAGCGGCTCCATCATCGGCATCATCGCCACCGACGCGCCGCTCTACCCGACCCAGCTGGAGCGCCTCGCGCGGCGCGGCGGGCTCGGTATCGCGCGCGGCGGCACGCCCTCGGGCAATGCCTCGGGCGACATGTTCGTCGCCTTCTCCACCGCCGGCGGGCCGGGGCCGCTGCCGGAAAAACCCCTCTCCACCCTGGAATGGCACGCCAACGAGAGCCTCGACCCGCTGCTGCTGGCGGTGGTGGAGGGCATCGAGGAAGCGGTGTTGAACGCGATGTTCATGGCGCAGACCATGACCGGCCGCGTCGGCACCATCGCCGCCCTCGACCCGGCAGACCTCTTCGCCGCCATGGACAAGGCCGCGGGCGACTGGCGCGCGTGAGGGGCGACGAACCCCGGGGTCGCGGTCAGGGCAGCTCGGACGCCGCCGGGCACCGGGATCGGTCGGAAAGGTCCATTGCCATCGGGGCCACATAGGTCAGCTGATCGCCGCGGCGCGCGCCGAAAAGATCATACAACAGGCCGAGCATCATATCGGCGACGCGGTCAAGGTCCTCACCGGGCTTCAGAATGACCAGAAGCTTCTGAAAATTCCCTTCTGAACTGTCGGTGTCGAACCCCGCCGCTTCCAGGATCGCAAGGTTGCTCATCCGCACCTCGTCCCGGACCGCGCCTTTCTTCACGCCATAGAAGCCGGAGGCCGCCTCGCACAACATCTGCTTATTGTCCTCCAGCAGCAGGCATTGCACATATTTCTGGCGCCCGCCCTTCACCGACACAGCGACAAATCGGTCCAGCTTTTGCCGCGCGAGGTAGGTCACGAAGAGGCGGTCTGAGATCTTGCAGTGGTTCTCGGCGATGAATTTCGCCCGCCCGTCCGCCGCCATGGCCGACGGCACAAGAAAGGCCAGCCAGACGCAGGCAGCCGCAAGCCGCACCAGAGTCTTCACCCGATTCGCATGCATGATCAGCCCCCGCCGCATCGCCGCATCGCCGCATCGCCGCATCGCCGCAGAAGCTTAAGCTGCGCGCGAAAGTTGCGTAAGGGGAAGCGAGCGAGCACGGCTGCAACCAAAGCGCACAGGACGGCCGGCGCTTCTCCGTCACACGCGGTCGAACACCAGATTCGCGCTCTGGTCCGAATTCAGCACGCAGCCGCCGGGCCGCACCCACAGGCTGAACAGCCAGGCGGAATTCCAGGGCGAGGTGAGCCAGCGCCCGTGCAGATCCGCCGCATCGGGCACCGCGCGGAACAGATCGCCGTCGCAGGCGACGAGGCGCGCCCGGCAGACGCCATAAGGCGAGACGAGCGCGATGCGCAAATCGCCCGCATCGCCCGTCACCTGCGCTTCAAGCGCCATGTCCCGCGCCCGGTAGCGGCCGCGCGGATCGGCGACGGGAGCATCCGGGCGGGCGGGCACGAACCGCGCGGGGCGGCCCCAGCGCGCGGCGTGCAGCCCCTCCCCCGCCTGGGCCAGCACAGCGAGCGGCGGCAGCGCCATCTGCGGCGCCACCCAATCTGCGTCACCCTCGACCTGTTCCGCCAGCACCAGCGGCGCCGGCCCCATGCTGGTGGTGAGCCTCGCGCCCTCGGCCTCGGCCGCAAGCTCCAGCACCCGCCCGCCGCCCTCTTCCCGCCACAGCCCGCCCATGGCGCGCAGCGGCGCCAGCACTTGCTCGGGCAGGCGCGCGGCGGACGGCCGGCGCAGCAGGATGTCGAGCACCTGCCGCACCAAAGCGAACACCGGCAGATCCTCGCGATTGGCGATCAGCACCACGCCGAGATCCGCCGCGGGAAAGCGCACGGATTCTGAGCGCGCCCCCACCACCGAGCCGCCATGGCCGATGCCCGTGATGCCGCCATGCACCGTGCGCACGAGGCCGAGCCCATAGGGCGAGGGCGTGCCCGTGGCGAGCGGCGCGCCGCGCTCCATTTCGGCGATGATCGGATCGCCCGCCAGATGCCCGGCGCGCAGATGTTTCTGCCAGCGCACCATGTCGGCGAGGGTGGAGACCAGCCCGCCCTCTCCGCCCAGGGCCGCGAGCGAGGTGCCGCGCAGAAAGCCGCCCGCCCCGTCGCGGCGATAATGGCTGGCGAGGCGCGGCGTCCATTCATCGTCCCGCCGCAGCAAACGGGTGTCGGCCATGCCGAGCGGGCCGGTGACATAATGCGCCAGCAGCTCCTCGAACGGCGCACCGGAGGCCGCCTCCACCACATCGGTGAGCAGCAGGAAATTGCTGTTGGAATAGAGCAGGTCCGCGCCCTCTTCGGCGGCGACGCCGGGGCTCATGGCGATCACCTGCCGTTCCAGGTTGCGCGAGACCGGGCCGAGTGCGTTCACCCCGCCCAGCACCATCAGGTCCAGCAGGTCGCGCAGGCCGCTGGTGTTGGCGGCGAGGCTGCGCAGGCGCACGTGGCGCCAGGCGGACGGCACAAAGGCGAGATGAGCGCCCACCGCATCGTCCAGCGAAAGATTGCCCGCGCGCACCAATTGCAGCGCGAGATAGACCGCGAACTGCTTGCTCTGGGACCCCACGCGCAGCACGCTTTCGCCATCAAGCGGCACGTTCTGGGCCAGATCCGCGCGACCATAGGCCTCCTCCAGCACACTCTCCCCGCCGCTCAACACGGCCAGCACGGCGCCCGGCGCATCGTCTTGAATGCGATCGCGAAACAGGCGATGGATCTGCGCCGTCTGGTCCAGATCGGGGGTGGTCATGGGCGGTCCATCCCTGCGCGCGCACCCGCGCCGGGAAGGCAGCGCGCGGCCCTCCCGGCGGCAATGAAAAGGAAAGCGGGGCGGTGATCGAACTTTTCCTGCTCGCCCTCGACCGGCTTGGACCGCAGGAAGACGCGCGCTTCGCCGCCGTGCTGGACGCGGAGGAATGCGCCCGCGCGGCGCGGCTGCGCTTTGCGCGCGACCGCACCGCCTTCATCGCCGCCCATGCGCTTGCGCGCTTCGCCCTCAGCCGCGCCCGTCCCGCCGTTCCGCCGGCCGCATGGCGCTTTCATGCGCCGCCGCTCGGCAAGCCCGTGGCCCATGCCGAAGGTGGCGCGGGCGTGAGCTTCAGCCTGTCCCACACCGCCGGGCTGGTGGCGGTGGTGGTGGGCGAAGCCGGCCCGTTGGGCGTCGATGTGGAAGCCATCGTTCCGGCCACCGCGACGCTGGATCTCGCCACCGCCTTCTGCGCACCGGCGGAGCATGCGGCCCTCGCCGCGCTCAAGGACGAGGCCGCCCGCACCCAACGCTTCTTCACCTTGTGGACCTTGAAGGAAAGCCTGCTGAAAGCGGCCGGCCTCGGCCTGTCGCAGGCGCCGCAGACGGTGGAGTTCGCGTTCGATCCCTTGGAAGTGACGCAGCTTTCCGGCGCGGCGCGCGGCGACTGGCATGTGTGGAGCGGCTTTGCCCCGCCCGGCCATTGCCTGGCCGTCTGCGCGGGTGGCGAAGCGCGGCCGCATCTCGACGCCTATAGGGTCGGCGACGGCGCGGCGCTGGCGGCGGGCGCCGCCTTGCCGGACGCCGCGTTTGCGGACGCATCGCTGGCGCTCAGCACCTGCCGCAGCAGGGCCAGCACCGTGTGAACATGGGGCGGGTGGAACATGGAATAATGATCCCCGCCCACCTCCTGCAGCACGAAAGGTCCCCGCGTCGCCGCCCGGAAGGCCGCCCCGCCCGCGCGCGGCACGGCATCCGCCGCCTCGATGCACAGGATCGGCGCCGCGACCGGCGCGCCCGGCCGATGGGCGCGCGCGATCATCTGATTGTGGGCCGCGAGACGCTCGATGCGGGCGAAATCCTGCGCCGGCAATTGCTCCATGATGGAAAGCACCCGTCCCCAATAGGGCTTGGTGCGCAATTGCGCGAAGGTGAAGGCGGCGGGCGGCGTCGCGCCCTTCTCCGGGGCTCTCTCCTCCGGCGCCGCATCGAGCAGGACCAGGGTGACCGCCCGCCCGCGTGCTTCCAGGAGCCGCGCCGTCTCAAGCGCGAAATGCGCGCCCAGCGACCAGCCCACGAGCCGCAGAGGATGGGCGCTTTCCATGGGCAATATCTGCGCCGCAAACAGCGCCGCCGCCGCCGCAAGACTCGGCGCGAACGGCATGTCGGCGTCGAACCCCGGCGCTTGCAGGCCGTAGCAGGCCACATCGCAATCGAGCGGCTCGGTGAGGTCGCGATAGAGGGTGGATGTGCCGAGGGCGGGCGGGAAGAAGAAGGCCACCGGCGCGCCGGGCGGGCCCGCGCGCAGCTTCAGCAGCGGCGTCGGCGCCGCATCGCCCTGCGGGTGCTCCAGATAAGCTGCGAGCGCGCGGATGGTGGGATGGTCGAACAGGCTGCGCAAGGTGAGCTGGCGGCCAAGCGCCGCCTTGACCTTCGAGACCAGGGCGATGGCTTTCAGGCTATGGCCGCCGAGCGCGAAGAAATCCTCCTCCAGCCCCACCGCGTCGAGGAACAGCACCTCTTTCCAGATCTTGCGCAAGCCCTCCTCCAAGGCGCTGCCCGGTGCATCCGCGCGCGCCTCGGCGGCGGGGGCGCGCCAATGGTCTTCCAGCGCCTTGCGGTCGAGCTTGCCGTTGGCGGTCATGGGAAAGCGCGAGACCGGAAAGAACCGGCTCGGCACCATGGCGGGCGGCAAGCGGGCGGCGAGCGCGGCGCGCAACGCCGCGGCATCGCTCGGCGCCCCCTCGGCGAGGATCACATAAGCGAACAAGTCCGCCGTCCCGCTGCGCGCATCCACCACCGCCGCCGCATCGGCGACCTGCGGCAGCGCGCGCAAGGCGGCCTCCACTTCCTTCAGCGAGACGCGATAGCCGCGGATCTTCACCTGGTCGTCCATGCGGCCGAGGAATTCCAGCTGCCCGTCCACAAGCCAGCGCACCTTATCTCCGGTGCGATAGACGGGCACATCGCCCGCGCCGGCATAGTGCGCCATGGTCAGGCGGGTGAAACGCGCGGCGTCCGCCGGCGAGGCATTCACATAGCCCTGCGCGAGCCCCGCGCCGCCCACCAGCAATTCGCCCGCCACCCCTTCGGGCACCGGCCGCAAGCTGTGGTCGCACACGAATGCGCGGGCGCCCGAAATCGGCCGGCCGATGCGCTGCGGGCCCTCCCCCGCGCGGGCGAGATCGTCCAAAGGCCCGCTCACGCAGCCGATGGTGGTCTCGGTCGGCCCGTAATGATTGGCCAGCGACACGTGCGGCGCGAGGCCTTGAAGCTGCTGGAGATCGGCGAAATTCTGCGCCTCCCCGCCCAGCAGGATGAGCCGGAGATCGTGCGCGCCGGCGAACGCCGCGGCGCTGCCCGGCGTCGCCATCAGCATGGCGAGATAGGAGGGGGTGAGCTTCAGCAGCGTGAGCCGATGGGCGGCGACCAGCGCCAGCACCTGTTCGGGATCGCGGCGGGCCTCCTCGTCCAGCAGCGAAAGGCAGCCGCCGCCCAGCAGCGCGCCGAAGACGGCGGTATAGCCAAGATCGAAGGCTGGCGAGGTGAGCAGCGCCGTGCGGAGGGGAAATTGCGACCCGCAGCGCTCCACCAGCCAGGACACATAGGCCAAAAGCGCCCCATGGCCGATGCGCACGCCCTTGGGCTGGCCCGTGGTGCCCGAGGTGTAGATGACATACGCCGTGGGATCGGCCGGCAGCGGCGGCAGGTCGGCCCCCATCCCCGCCGCGCTCCGCGCCCGGGCCAGTTCCTCTTCCAGCGACAGCAGCGCCACGCCTTGCGACAGGGCCGGCAGACGCTCCGGCGCCGCGCTCAGCACCAGGCGCGCGCCGCAATCGGCAAGGATATGGGCGAGCCGCGCCGGCGGGCTCGGCAGGTCGAGCGGCACATAGGGCACGCCCAGCAGCAGGCAGGCCAGCATGGCCGTCGCCAGCCCCTCCCCCGCATCGGCATGCAGCGCGACCGGCGTGGACGGAATGGCGCCAAGGCCCGCGAGCCGCAGCGCAAAATGGCGCGCCTGGCGCTCCAGCGCGGCGTGGGAGATGATTCCGTCGCCGATCCGCAAGGCCGGCGCTGCGCCCTCCCGCGCGACCAGGTCGGCGCGCGCCGCGCGCAGCGTGCCCGCCTGGGGCGGCAGCGCCCCGCCATCGCCCCACGCCATCACCCGGGCGTGCTCGGCCGCGTCGAGCAAGGTCAAATCCTCCACGGCCCGCTGCGGCGCATCCGCCACCTGCGCCGCCAGCACCTCCAGCCATGCGGCGAGGCGCGCCACGCGGCCCGGATCCACCACGTCGGCATTGAAGGTGACGGCGATCTTCAGTTCCGCCCCCGGCAGGGCGACCACGCCGAAATCATAATTGGAGGTCTGGTAGACGGCGACATCCTCGATGGTGACGCCCGGCGCCAGCTCCTGCGCCGCGCCCTGGAAGCGGTCCTCCAGCGGATAATTCTCGAACACGAAATAATGGCCGATCAGCCCTTGGCGCAGGGGGCTCGCGGCCTGGATATCCGCGAGCGCGCAATGCACGTTCTCCAGCCAGTCCATGCGCTCGGCCTGGGCGCGGCGCAGGAAGGCGGAGACGCTCTCGCCGGCCTTCAGGCGCACCCGCAGCGGCAGCATGCCGATGCACGGGCCGAGGATCGCATCCGCGCCCTCCATGTCGGGCGGACGGGTGGAGGCCATGGCGCCGAACACCACGTCGTCGCGATCCTCCACCTTAGCCAGCAGCAGGCCCCAGAGCGCCTGGATCAGCGAATTGAAGGTGGCCCCGCTCGCCTGCGCCCGCGCAGTGAGGCGGCGCGTGAGGTCGGCGGAAAAGCCCGCCGTGTGGGTGCGCATGTCGCGCCCCGTGCCGAGCGCCCGCGCCCGCGCGGCCGGCAGCGGCAAGGCGGTGTCGGCGCCGGCGAGATAATCGCGCCAATATCCGAGCCCGGCCCGCTCGCGCCGCGCCAGCGAGGCCTTCACGAAGGCGCTGAACGGCACCGGGCGCGGCAGCTCTGGTTCGGCGCCGCGCGCATACGCCTGATAGGCCCGCGTCAGCTCGTCTTGCAGAATGCCGATGCACCAGCCGTCCATCAGGATGTGATGGAAGGAGAACACCACGCGGGCGGTGTCGCGCGTCTCCACCAGCACCCCGACGCGCAGCAGCACGTCGCGCTGGAGATCGAACGGGATCTCGCGCTGCGCCTGCGCATAGGCCTCCACCCGCGCCGCGCGGTCCTGCGGCGGCAAGGCTGAGAGATCGACGATGTCGCAGGCAAACGGCCGCGCCTTCAGCACGATCTGCAGCGCGCGATCGACCCCCGTGAGGCG
This sequence comes from Rhizobiales bacterium 32-66-11, assembly GCA_002304505.1. GTDB lineage: Bacteria > Pseudomonadota > Alphaproteobacteria > Rhizobiales > Xanthobacteraceae > NCEH01. The sequence continues at coordinate 7,971 of NCEH01000074.1, forward strand.
GAACACGGTGCGCAGCATATCGTGCCGCGCCACCACCAAAGCGAAGGCGCGATCGAAGGCGGCGACATCCAGCGGACCGCGGATGGAAAAGCGCATCTGCTGGAAATAGCTGCGCTGCCCGCCGCCGCCGGCCTCGCGCTCCAGCAGGTCGTGAAAGGCGATGCCCTCCTGGAACGCGGTCAGCGGGTAGATATCCTTGATATTGTCGCGGCTGATCATGAGCGATCCCGATTGCGCCTTCAGAATTTATAGGTGATCCCGCCACCAATGATGTGTTCGTCGAAATTCTGCGAATTGTCCGACGTGATCTGGTGGTTGAACTTGTAGCCGTATTCGATGGTGGTGTGATCGTTCCACACATATTGGCAGCCGATCGAATAGACCCACTCGTCATATTCGATCGGCAGCTGGATCGCCTCCTGGACGATATATTGAACCCGCGCCTCGATCAGGGTCTTGGGATCATATTGCTTGCGCAAAGCAACGTCATAGGTATTGATGAAGATGCCGGGCGTGCCGGGATAGACCAGTTCGGAGGCAAGCCGGCTCCAATTGAGCTCGGTGCTCCAGGTAGCATCCATCTGCCATTTCAGCTTTGCGTAGCCCACCAGGGTGCTGACGATGGCGAAGCGCGGATCGGCATAATCCTGCATCAGATAACCGAGCTGGCCGGAAATATTCAGCGCCGGATTGAAGGCATAGGCAAAGCCGACCGCCGCCAGATAGCCCAGTGAATTGCGATCATACAGATCGGTCATGGTGTAGATGGTGCGGTCGAGCGCCACCAGCGCGTAGACCTTGTCCGTCTTGTTGAAATTATAGCCGAGCTTGCTGATCTGGTTGAAATCGGCCAATTCATAAAGGCTGGTCGTGGCGCCGGATCCGATGCTCTGGGAATAGAACTGGCTGTCCTTCATCGAGACCGCGATCTCGCCGAACCAGGGGCCCTGGGCGTAATCCAGCCCGGTCTTGTATTGCTGCTTGGTGATGGTGTTGAGCGCTTTCGGCACGGCGCCCAGAGCCGCATTGGAGACCGCCTGCTGGGTCGCCTTATAGCTGGAATTGGAGGTCCAATATTCGTTGATCTTGCCGAAGGCGGAGGGATTGAACAGATATTCCTTCTTCACCAGCGTGTCGTGCAGGACATAATTCGTATAGCGATAAGATGCCGCCAGCGCCCCGCCGTAATTTCCCGCGTCATACTTGATGTTGATCGCGGGCGCCGCCACCAGGCCGAGGTCGCCGCTGGTCGGCGGCGGCAGCTCCAGCACATTGGTGGAATACAGGCTGTCGAAGGAAATCTGCGGCGCTACCACCAGCGCCCCGTCGAGATAGCGAAAGCCGGTGGTGGGCGTGACTTCCGGCACCTTCAGCGCCCGCACCGGCGTCGCGGTGCCGGTGTCCTGGTTGTTTTCCTGCGGCGCATTGGTGGGCAGATTGTCGGCCGCGACGCTCGACGCGATGCCGGCAAACAAAAACATCAGCGCCAGGGCCGCAATCAGGATCGGGCGGAAGGACATCGGGCGCAGGTCCCGACATCTGGACCGCCCCGCGCTCACGGCGCGCGCCCTGGTCCGGCCGGCGGCGGCTCCTTCGGCGAGAGCCAGGCCGCCCAGCTGGCGAACAGCTCGCGCGCGCCGCCGAGGCCGAGCGGGCTGTTGAGCAATTGCGCCGCGTGCGGCTGCACCACCGGGTCCGGCCGCTCGCCGCTGGTAAGCGAGGGCGTGCCGGGGGGAACCGCCCCGGGCAACACGGCCCCGGGCCGCAATTGCGGCGGCCCGCCCTGCTGGCCGGTCGGCGGCGGCGCGACGGGCACCGGCGTTCCGCTGGCGAGCGCCGCGTCGGTCGCCTCCTGGCGCACCAGGGGGGCGATGGATTGCGGCAGAAGGCCGTTCTCATACGCCCTGGTATAAGCGGAAAGGTCGCTGGACCACGCGCCCTGCGGCAGGATCGCGCCGCTGCCGCCGGGCGGGCGCTGGCCGAGATCGGGCCGCGAGACATCCAGCGAGCCGGAAAGCGCAGCCGAGGGCGAGGGTCGATTGTAATCCGCCGTAGCGGCCGCCGAATTGCGCGCGCCCACCGCGCCGATCGCCCCGAGCCCCGGCGCCTGCGCCTGCTGCTGTGGCGGGGACGGGGTCGCCGAATCCCCGGTATTGAGGATCAGCGGCAGCCCGTTATTGCCGCCCACCACCACGGTCTTGGCATTGGGCGAGGTGGCGAGTAGGACCGTGGCCTCGATGCCGCGCCATTTCAGATAATTCTCCGAAATGCCGGACTGCACCGTTTCCTGAAATTTTCGGATGCCTTCCGCCTCGATATATTTGCGGTCGGATTCAAAATGCTCACGCTCGACGCGATATTGCATTTCCTGCACCAATTGTTCCTGCTCGATCTTGCTCTGGATGGCGGCGACGATGCGCGGCGGCAGCGCCACGTCGCGGACCAGCACGTCGGTCAGGATGATCAGGCAATCCTGCCAGTTTCCATTGGCATTCTCGACCTGAACATCCTTCTGGGAGCAGATATAATTTTTCACCCCCGGGTCGACCACGGCGCGAAATACCCGTTGCATCATGTTTTCGCGCGTGGGCCCGTAATAATCGCGCACGGCGAACATGGCGAACTCCCGGCGGGTCGCGGCATTGACCTCGGGCAGAAGCAGCGTCTCGGCATAGCTCGGGCCGAGCACGGAATTGAGATGCGGCAGGAATTTCTGGTTCAGGAACCAGCGATAGGTGATCGAAATGGAGATGTTCAGCCCGTCCGAGGTGATCGCCACGATGTCCACGTTGCGGGCCTGAAGGCGCAGGTCATAGACATAGATGATGTCCCACGGCCATTTGATGGTGACGCCGCTGGGAATGGAGAAGCGCAGTTCCGTGCCGCCGAACCGACGCCACAACACGCCGCCCGAGCCCACCGGCACGTTGACGATCATGTAGGGCGCCAGGAACACCACGAACACGAGCGCGACCAGCAATATCAAGGCGATGCGCCGTCGCAGCCGCCCCCAGCGGCCCGGCCCGACCGGCCCGGCCCCCTCTTCGACATCGCCCCGCAAGGGCGCGCCGTATCCGATCGGGGGCTCTCCCAGCCTGTCGCTCATGGATTTACGCACTCATGCTTGGAACATGGTCGACTTGAAACTTGGTCGACTTGAAACTTGGCCGCGCGACGCGGGTGCCGTCGCACGCGCCTAATACCGCGGCAGTTTGACGGTGGTGTTGCGGTCGCCGTTGGATCCGACGATCACGAGGATCATCAGCCCGACCAACGGGGAGAGCGCGATCGACAAGATGAAATAGAGAAAGAAGCCGCCGCGCAGGCCGATGCCGAGAAAGCCCACCAGCAGGCTCAGCAACAGATAGATCATGATGGCCATGGCACGCCCCTCGAAAACCAACTCTCAAGAACAATGCACCACGGCAGGGCCTTGCCGCTGCGAGACCGTCCGGTCGCGCGACCGAAGCCCGCGCCGCCCCACCGCGCCGGAGCGCAGCACCGCCCCTCGCGGTGCGCGGGGCGGGCCGAATCGCAGCGACGCGGCGCCGGGGCGCCGCGCCGTCCGCGGGTCTCACATGACCGGGGCGACCGGGGTGCCGGCCGGCACTTCGGCGACCGGCTCGGCGACCACCACGTCCTTCTTGCGGCCGCGCATGGCATCGCCCGCGTTGGACAGCAGGGTGGAGGTGTCGGCGCGGGCCTTTTCAAACTCCTGCACGAAATAGGCGCGCATCTTTTCCGGCTCGAAGTCGAGCAGCGTGCCGCCGGCCTCGAAATGCTGGGTGAACACGCGGCCGAGGGCGATGGTGGCGGCGGCGGAGAGCGCCGGCATCACGGCGGCGCCGAGCAGGGTGCCGATGAAGGGCACGGACTTGGCGATGCTGCCGAGGCCGCCCGTGGTCATCACCGCCGGGATGCCGCCGCCGAGCACGGACGCCGCAACGGCGCGGATGCGCTCGCGCGAGAACGGCAGGTCATAGACCTTCGCCAGCTCGCCGATCATGGTGTACTGGATGCCCGCCACGCCGGCGACATCCACCACCGGCAGCGGGATCAGGCCCATGCCGGCCGCCCAGAGCGCGTGCGAACGCACGATCTTCTCGGCCTTGTCCTGGTTGGAGACGAGCGGGGCGGACGCCACAGGGCTGTCCACATGCGATTCGTGGTCGTTCTGCACATCGGAAACCATGGGGTCATCCTCACGCGGTTGGATAACGAACATTTCGCGGCCGGGCCTGCGCGCCCCGACGCAACCTGGTGCCCCGCGGACAGTGCGCCGCGACCGACCTTGCTGCGACCGGGTTCGGCCTGCCCGATGCCCTTGCAACCCTGACTATGCATTCCGATATTTAACAATCGGAACTCTCGTATTGAAGCTTTGCCCGCAGCTTGCCGCCGGCTTCGCAAAGCCGCGCACCCGCAGGACCCATCCCGAACACCATCACGCCTGAAGCCACATATGGCGGCCCCGGCGCGCGATGCGGCGGGAAACTGACATAAGCGCTTCCGGAAGTCCACATGCTTCACGTATTTGATTGTCTGCTTTAATATACGCCTATCCATTCCACTCCAATATGTAAGCAAAACTGCATGTTTTTGTCATACCGCTGACATCGAGCTACGACACTTCTTCCGCGCTGAAGGATCATTAATCTACCTGGCCGGTTCGCAGAAGGTTTGCAAAGCCATGGGTTAACGCTTTACGGGCGGGAACCGGACGCGGCGAGCGGCACGCCGGCCCGCGAATCCACCCGCGAGCGACAGCCCTCCCCCCGGGACGCATGTGCCTGGGGGAACGGAAAATACGTCAGGGCCAGCGTCGGGAGCCTGGCTTCGGCGGCCAGAAGGTCGGTCAGGAGGTATTTTCCTCTAGAGATAATACAATTTTAAGTTGTTTATTTTTGGCGCTCTCGCGACCATACAGGCATCGGCCTTTGCGCACGGCCCCCGGTCGCCTTGATGAGGAACAGCTTCATGAACGGCCTTGGTTACGCAACGCCGTCCTACGGCCCCACCGCCCGTGTCGCAGGCCCCGCCGCTTGGCCGGAGGCCCGCGACGCCGCAAGCCGCAAATGGCTGCCTTATGCGGACGGCGGCGCCGCGCAGTCCCACCGTCTGTTCTGTCTTCCCTTCGCCGGCGGCGGCGCGAGCAGCTTCATGGGGTTGCGGCGCAATGCCCCCGCCTGGCTCGATGTGCAGCCGATTCAATTGCCGGGGCGCGAGAGCCGCACCGGGGAACCCCCGCTGCGCAGCGTCGAAGCCGTGGTGACCAGCCTGGTCGCGGCCCTGCGCCCCTGGCTCGACCGGCCGTTCGGCCTGCTCGGCTATTCGCTCGGCGCGCGGGTCGCCCGCGCCCTGATCCTGCATCTGCGGCGCGAGGACCTGCCGCTGCCGCGCATTCTGTTCCTCGCCGCCCATCGCGCACCCAACGCGCCGAGCCGCCGGCCGCCGCTGCACATGCTGCCCTCGGACGCCTTCTGGGCGCGCCTGGCCGCCTATAACGGCACGCCCTCCGAAGTGCTGGCGAATCAGGAATTGCGCGATCTGCTGGAACCCATGCTGCGGGCTGATTTCGAGATGGCCGAGGGCGCCATGCCCGCCGCCGCGCCCCTGCCCTGCCCTGTGGTGGCCTTCGCCGGCACCGAGGACCCGTTCGCCGGGCCGCAGGACATGGCCGGATGGGCGCTGGAGGCAGGGGGCGATTTCGAGCTGGTGACGGTGGAAGGCGCGCATTTCTTCCTGCGCACCAACGCCCGCTGCTTCATGGATCACGTCTTCTCCCGCGCCGCCAGCCGCCTGCTGCCCCACGCCGTAGCTGCCTGAGCCGAGCCGCCTGAGCCGAGCGGGGCGCCCGAGGGGCGCCCGCTCCTTCTCGCCCCGCTTATTTGCGCGCCGCTGCCAGGACGTCCGTGATGGCGGCGATCACCGCCTTGGGATCGTCGTCCTGAATATAATGTCCCGATTTGGGGATCAGGCGGTTCACACCCACCGTGGAATTCGCCGCCAGCCGATCATGCAGCTGCATCCACAAGGCATTGGCCGGCCCGCGCTCGGCCTCGGGCATGTTGGGCATGGCGTTGCCGGCGGTCAGCACGATCAGCGGCAAGGCGTTAAAGCTGCCCTTGGCGGCATCCAGCTCGCGGTCGTCGCGGGTGGGGTTGGCGGCATTCATCGAGAACATGTTCTCATGCTCGGACAGCATGGCCTGCCAATAAGAGGCGGTCATGCTCCAGCCATTCTCCACCGCCGCCAGCGCGGCATCGGCACCGGCGGTCACATTGCCGCAATCGGCAAGGATCTGGCTGCCCGGCGTGATATCGCCGACCTTAGCGGCGGTCAGGCACTTCACAAGCAGCGCCCGCTGGCTGGCGTTGGCCTGATAATAGGATTGGGTCACCGGCGCCATCAGCTTTTCCTGATTCGCCACCGCCGGATCCACCAGCACCATGCCCGCCAGATCGTCGAGATGGCGGTCGGCGAAATAGACCGCGTTCATCCCGCCCATGGAATGGGCCACCAGGATGATCGGCCGCTCGATCTGCGCCGCCAGCAGCATCTTGTGCAGGTCGCGCGTCATCACCGCCAGGTTCTGCGGCTCGGGCGTGGGATCGCTGAAGCCGAGGCCGGCGCGATCATAGGCGCAGGCGCGGGTGAGCTTGGCGATCTCCCCCTGGACATAGCGCCACGTTACCGAGGTCTCGCCGAAGCCGGCCTCGAAGATCACCGTCGGGCTGCCGCTGCCCTGGCACACCAGGTTCAGCCGCCGGCCCTGGTCGATATCCACCAATTGGCCGGGCTTGCCATAAAGCGCCTGGTCAAACGGCTGGCCCGTCTGCGCCATGCAAGGAACGGCCATCATCACGCTCGCGACGGCCACAAGACCCAAGTTTAGCCAGGACATTATCCACCCCCCATGCTGCGAGGTGGCCTTAGCGGCAAGATGTTTCAGCGTGACGACGAATTGAGAATGACACCGGATTCATCGCGAATTCGCCGAGATTCGCGAGAGCCAACCCAATGCCGGCCGAATGTTCGCGCGAACAGCGCCGAAGTCCTGCGGTCATGTGGCGGGATTCGGCACGAAACCGATTCTAAGCTCCCGCCTATCGCATGGACTCCGTGGTCAGCACCACTTTTCCCTTCACCCGCCGGCCGGCAATCTCCGCGAGCGCATCGGCGCAGTTAGCCAACGGGAAGGTGGTATCCACATGGGCCGAAATGCGACCCGCCCGGGCATGGCCGATCAGCTCCTCCGCCGCCGCCCGCAGCCAGGGCACGTCGCGCCGCGCCTCCGCCCCGAAGGCCACGCCGCGGGCGTCACAATTCTTCAGCAGCAACAGGTTGAGCGGCAGTTTCGGGATCTCCCCGGCGGCGAATCCGATCACCAGAAGCCGCCCGCACCAGCCCAGCGCCCGCACCGCCTGTTCGGATTGCGCCCCGCCCACGGGATCGAACACCACATCGATCCCCCGTTCCCCGGCAAGGGTCTTGAGTGCGAGCTTAAGGTCTTGCTGCGTATAGTCTATTCCCTCATCGGCACCATGCGCGCGGGCAAAGGCGAGCTTGTCTGGCGCGGAGGCGCAGGCGATCACGCGGGCGCCCAGGATCTTGCCCAGCTCCACCGCCGCCAGCCCCACACCACCCGCCGCGCCGAGCACCGCAAGTGTTTCTCCCGCCTTCAATTCTCCGCGATCCCGCAGGGCATAAAGGGCGGTGCCATAGGTGACGATGAGACCCGCCGCGCGCACCAGATCGAGATCGTCCGGCACCGGGGCGAGGGTCTGTGCCTTCACCACCACCTGCTCTCGCGCGGCACCGCTGGTCATGTAGCCGGCCACTCGGTCGCCGATTCGAAGGCTGTCCACGCCTTCACCCAAAGCCCTGATAAATCCGGAGAATTCCGCGCCGGGCGAGAATGGCAAGGGCGGCTTGTGCTGGTAGAGGTCGCGGATGATCAGCGTGTCGAAAAAATTGAGGCCGACCGCCGCCACGTCCACCACCACCTCGCCGGGACCCGGCACCGGATCCGGCAGATCCTGGACCACCAATTGCTCCGCCGGCCCGTGGCGCACGCACATGACAGCCTTCATGACCCCATCCCCATCATCCTCGCCCCAGGACGCAGAACGGCCCGCCGCAGCCTTGCCGAAACCGGCAGAACCGCGCGATTCTTCCCACGAAACCGGGGATGGCGCCCATGGCGCCTTGTCAACTCACGGCTCTGGCCGCAAAGGATGCCAGAGCGTTAAGGAAGCAAAAGCAGTCTGTGTGCCATTTTTTTGTCGGCGTCCACATTTAGGGGCATTGAAGCAGCCCGCTGCGCTGCCTTTCCTGCACCGCGTTCAGATCTAGGAGAAGTCATGGCTCCGTTCCGCACACGCCTTGCCGTCCTCGGCGGCCTCGTCGCCGCTTTGGTCGCAGGTCCAGCGTTCGCCCAGCAGGCGCAGCCCAAGCCGGTCGCGCAGTTCGGCGATTGGAGCGTCTACGTCAGCGCCACGCCCAACGCCAAGGTCTGCTACACCATTTCCCAGCCCAAGGACCGCCAGCCCGCCGGGCTGAAGCGCGATCCGGCCTATTTCTTCATCTCCACCCGCCCGGCCGAGAATGTGAAGAATGAGATCAGCCTGACCATGGGCTTCGCGCTCAAGGAGGGGAGCGAAGCCAAGCTGACCGTCGGCACCCAGACCTTCGCGCTGTATACGAAGTCGGAAGGCGCCTGGGTGCGCAACGTCGCGGACGAGGGCAAAATGGTGGAGGCCTTGCGCAAGGGCAGGGATGTGACGGTGGTGAGCGTATCCGCGCGCGGCAATCCTACCACCGACAAATACGGCCTCGCGGGCATCGCCCAGGCGCTCGACCGCGTCGCGCAGGAATGCAAATAGCCGCGTGCGGCGACCGTGGCGCGGACGGCTTGCCCGAACCGCGCCGCAATCCTTGCATCTAAAGGGCTGAAGGATCGGATCGCGTCCGTCATGCAGCTGGCATGGCGGGCGCGAAACCATTATGTGTGACCCAATGACGCTCGTGATCGACACCATCCCCGCCGCTGCGCCGGCCGCGCCGCCCGTTTCCCTGCCCTCGCTCGTGGGGCTGGACCGGGAGAAGCTGGGCCGCGCGCTCGCTGCCGTGGGCGTCGCCGAACGCGACCTGCGCATGCGCGTCAACCAGCTCTGGCATTGGATCTATCTGCGCGGCGCCCTCGATTTCGACGAGATGACCAACGTCTCCAAGCACCTGCGGGCGACGCTGGCGCAAGCCTATTCGCTGGCGCGGCCGCAGATCGTGGTGGAGCAGGTGTCGCAGGACGGCACCCGCAAATGGCTGCTGCGCCTGCCGGCGGACACGCCCGGCGAGAAGCCGCACGAAGTGGAGTGCGTCTATATTCCCGAGAGCGACCGCGGCACCTTGTGCGTCTCCAGCCAGGTGGGTTGCACGCTCAATTGCTCGTTCTGCCACACCGGCACCCAGCGCCTGGTGCGCAATCTTTCCGCCGCCGAGATCGTCGCCCAGGTGATGGTGGCCCGTGACCGGCTCGGCGATTATCCCGGCCGCGACCGCGCGATCGGCCCCGGCCTGCCGACCGAGGGCGATCGGCTGGTCACCAACATCGTCTTCATGGGCATGGAGGTCGCGCCCATGCTCGCCATCTCGCTGCACGCGGTGCGCGACGACTTGCGCGACGTGCTGGTGCCCATCAACAAGAAATACCCGCTGGCGCAATTGCTTGAGGCGTGCCGCACCTATCCGGCCGCCTCCAATGCCAAGCGCATCACGTTCGAATATGTGATGCTGAAAGGCGTCAACGACAGCCCGGCCGATGCCCGCGCCTTGGTGCGGCTGCTGGAGGGCATTCCGGCCAAGATCAACCTCATCCCGTTCAACCCCTGGCCCGGCACCCAATATGAGTGCTCGGATTGGGAGACGATCGAGAAATTTTCCGACATCGTGTTCCGCGCCGGCTATGCAAGCCCGGTGCGCACCCCACGCGGACGCGACATTCTCGCTGCCTGCGGCCAACTCAAGAGCGAAACGGAAAAGCTCTCCGCCCGCGAGCGCCTGGCCCTGCGCGCCATGGCGGCGGCGGCCGAATAAACCGCTCCGCATCAGGCTTAAGGCCCCGCGACCCCATGGATTCCGTGTTCCGTCTCCTGCTGCGGCTCATCCTCATTCCAGCCGGCTATGTGGTGGCCATCTGCGCCGGCTCGGCGGTGATCCTGTTCGGCCAATGGCGCATCGGCGTGCTGTTCGCCACCGCGCCGGAAAGCCCGGATACCATGGTGGTGCTGGTGGATGCGCTGTTCACCGCCGGCTTCCTGGTGGTGTTCCTGGTCTCCACCATGTGGCTGGTGGCGGCGATCGGCGTGCTGTTTTCGGAAATGTTCGCCGTACGCTCCTGGATGTTCCATGTCGCGAATGGCGCGGCGTCCGCTTTCGTCGGCGCCCAGCTCTTCCCCACGCTCAGCGGCGAGCGCATGCCCGTGGCGGACCCGTTCTACATCCTCGCGGCGGGGCTGGCGGGGGGACTTGCCTATTGGCTGGTGGCGGGGTGGAGCGCCGGCTTCTGGAAACCCATGCTGCTCTCCTCCAGCCGGGGCCGGCTTCCTCCGCCCCCGCCACCCGCCGGTCAACCTCCGGTGGCTTGACCCGGCGGTGGGCTATTGGGCCGCGGCCCGCGGAGCGCCGGCGATCTGCACCGCATGGTCCAACGCCATTTCCAGCCGGTCGTTGCCCCAGAACAAATCCTTGTCCGCCGTGACGAAGGTGGGCGCGCCGAATATGCCGAGCGCCTGCGCCTCCTCCACCGTCGCGCGCAGCTTGTCCTTGTTGGCCTGGGTCTCCGCCTGGTCGATTACCTCGTCGCAGAAATGGCCGAGGCCGGCGAGCACCTGCCGCACCACCGTGCGGTCGGAAATATCGCGTCCCTCGGCAAAGGCGGCGCGGAACAGGGCGCGCGTGAAGGCCGGCCGGGACGCGTCATTGAGCCATGTCGCGACGCGCGCGCCCAGCAGGCCGTTGACCGGAAAAGGCTCTGGCCGGGTCACGTGCGGCAAGCCATAACGCGCGGCGAGCCGCTCCAGGTCGCGCCACATATGCGCGCCCTTCAGCGGATAAACGTTAAACGGCGAGGTCGTATAGCCCTGCGCGGCGAAGATCGGACCGAGCAGGAACGGCTTCCATTCCACCCCCACGCCGGCTGCTTCCGCGAGCGGCGCGAGGCGACTCGCGGCGAGATAGGAATAGGGCGAGGCGAACTCGTAGTAGAAATCAAGCGTGGCCCTGGTCATCGGCCCCTCCTCGGGCTAAATCGGCCGGAGTTTGCTGCCGGTCCGCGCATTCCCGCAAGGGGTTGGATCAAACCGTACCGGGAAACGGGCGGATGCGCACCGCGCAGGGGGCACTGAGGGGAAACACAGGTGATCCGTTGAAGCTCGTGCTCTTCTTCGCGCTCGTGACCGGCGCGGCCGTGGCGATCCTGTTCACAGTCTTTCCGCAATGGGATCTCGCGATCACCGGGCTGTTCTGGGACGCGGGCTCGCGCAGTTTCCAGGTCGCCGCCTCGCCCCTCGGCAAGATGCTGCGCAGCGCCGGCAACATCATTCCCTGGCTGTTCGCGGGGCCCGCCTTCGCGGCGATCATCCTCAAGCTGCTGTTTCCGCGCGCTCCCATGTTCATGAGCGCACGCGCGGCGCTGTTGTTGGCCCTGTCCATGGCGCTCGCGCCGGGCCTGCTGGTGAACGCCGTGCTGAAGGAACATTGGGGCCGTCCACGCCCCGTGCATGTGGAGACCTTCGGCGGCAAGGACGTCTTCAGCCCCTGGTATTCCACCGACGGCACCTGTCCCGGCAATTGCTCCTTCGTCTCCGGCGAGGGGTCGCTCGGCTTCTGGATGCTGGCGCCGGCGAGCCTCGCCCCGGCGAGCGTGCGGCCGGTGGCGGTGGGGGCGGCGCTGGCGTTCGGCATGGCGGCGGGCGGCCTGCGCATCGCCTTCGGCGGCCATTTCTTCACCGATACCGTATTCTCGGCGCTGCTGACCATCCTCGTCATCGTCGGCCTGCGCTGGCTCATCTACGATCGCAAGGGCGCGCTTTCCAGCGCGACGCTGGAGGGCGGCATCGGCCGCCTCGGCTTCACGCTGAACGCGCTCTTGCTTGCCCTGACGCGCGCGCTCTGGTGGGTTTCGCGCACCGCCATGCGCAAGATCGCCCACGCCCTGCGCGCCCTCCCCTTGCCATGGCGACGCTCCGGCCTATAGTCCGCGCGCTCTTCAAGGCCCTGTATTTCGAGAGATGAGATGGCGCGCGACGTGAAGAAGGTGGTCCTGGCTTATTCCGGCGGCCTGGATACCTCGGTGATCCTGAAATGGCTCCAGACCACCTATGGCTGCGAGGTGGTGACCTTCACCGCCGACCTCGGCCAGGGCGAGGAGCTTGCCCCCGCGCGCGAAAAGGCCCTGCTGCTGGGCATCAAGCCCGAGCACATCTTCATCGAGGACGTGCGCGAGGAATTCGTACGCGACTATGTGTTCCCCATGTTCCGCGCCAATGCGGTCTATGAGGGGCAATATCTGCTCGGCACCTCGATCGCCCGCCCGCTGATCGCCAAGAAGCAGATCGAGATCGCCCGCAAGGTCGGCGCCGACGCGGTGTCCCATGGCGCCACCGGCAAGGGCAACGACCAGGTGCGGTTCGAGCTCGCCTATTATGCGCTGGAGCCGGACATTACGGTGATCGCGCCCTGGCGCGAATGGGATCTCACCTCCCGCACGCGCCTGCTGGAATTCGCCGAGAGCCACCAGATCCCGATCGCCAAGGACAAGCGCGGCGAAGCCCCGTTCTCCGTGGACGCGAACCTGCTGCACTCCTCCTCCGAGGGCAAGGTTCTGGAAGATCCGGCCGACGACGCACCGGAATATGTCTACCAGCGCACCATTTCGCCGGAAGATGCGCCCGACAAGGCGACGCTCATCACGGTGGATTTCGAGAAGGGCGACCCGGTTGCCATCGACGGCGAGAAGCTCTCGCCCGCAAGCCTGCTGGCCAAGCTGAACGAGCTCGGCAAGGCCAACGGCATCGGCCGGCTGGACCTGGTGGAGAATCGCTTCGTCGGCATGAAGTCGCGCGGCGTCTATGAGACCCCCGGCGGCACCATCCTGCTGGTGGCCCATCGCGGCATCGAGAGCATCACGCTCGATCGCGGCGCGGCGCATCTGAAGGACGAGCTGATGCCCCGCTATGCGGAGCTGATCTATAACGGCTTCTGGTTCGCCCCCGAGCGCGAAATGCTCCAGGCCGCCATCGACCATTCGCAGGCCTATGTCACCGGCCGCGTCACGCTGAAGCTCTACAAGGGCAATGTCAGCGTGGTCGGCCGCGAGAGCCCCTATTCGCTCTACAATCAGGACCTCGTGACGTTCGAGGAAGGCGCGGTGGCCTATGACCATCGCGACGCGGCCGGCTTCATCAAGCTGAACGCCCTGCGCCTGCGCACCCTCGGCAGCCGGGCCCGCAAGACCTCCTGATCCCCCTCGCGCGGGCATCGGCCGACCGCCGGTGCCCGCGACACGTTTGCGTCCCGGAGCCTTCATGCAGCCGATCCAGATCGCGGTGGTGCCGGTCACCCCGTTCCAGCAGAATTGCTCGATCCTGTGGTGCACGGCCACCAACAAGGCGGCGGTGGTCGATCCCGGCGGTGACCTGCCGCGCATCCGCGCCGCGCTGGCGGAAACCGGGGTGGAGGTGGAAAAGATCCTTCTCACCCACGGCCATTTCGACCATGCTGCCGGCGCGGCGGAACTGGCGGAGAGCCTCGGCGTGCCGATCGAGGGACCGAACGCGGCCGACCAGTTCCTTCTGGACGCTGTGGCCGAGACGGCGGCGAAATATGATTTCGAAGGCCGCGCCGTGACCCCGGACCGCTATCTCAGCGAAGGCGAGACGGTGCGGGTCGGCGAACTCACCCTGGATGTGTTGCAGGTGCCCGGACACACGCCGGGCCATGTGGTGTTCGTCCACGCCCCCTCGAACGTCGCCATCGTGGGCGATACGCTGTTCAAGGGCTCGGTGGGCCGCACGGATTTTTCCTATGGCAACGCCGAGCAGCTGATCGAGGGCATTGTCTCCAAGCTGCTGCCGCTGGGCGATGCCATGGTGTGCCTGCCCGGCCACGGCGCCGTCACCAGCATCGGCGACGAGCGCGCGAGCAATCCCTTCCTGCCGCGCTGATCGCCCGCCGGCGCGCGCCGAGGTGCTTACGCGACGCGGGGATTGGCCTTGCGATCCGCGACCGCGACGCAATTGCGGCCGGAATTCTTGGCTTCATACAGCGCCAGGTCGGCACGCTCGATCACCTCGTCCACGTCCCGGTCGCCGGGCTGCGCCAGCGCCGCGCCGAAGCTGACCGTTACCGCGATCTCCCGCCCCTCGACGAGAACCCGGCTCGAACCGATGGCGCTGCGCATGCGCTCGGCGAGCGCCATCATCCCGGCGCGGTCCACATTCAACAGCAGGACCACGAATTCCTCGCCGCCGAAACGCGCCACGCGGTCATGCTGGCGCAATGCCGCGCCGATGGAGGCCGCGACGCTGCGGATCACCGCGTCGCCGGCGGGATGCCCATAGACGTCGTTGACGCTTTTGAAATGGTCGATATCGGCCATCAGAATGCCCAGCCCGTCGCTGGTGCGCGAGCCGTTCAGGGCCGCATCGGCGACCGTGAGGAACGAGCGGCGGTTGAGCAGGCCCGTGAGCGGATCGGTATCGGCAAGCTGGCGCAATTCCTCCAAGTCCTGCTGATATTGCTCGGCCGTGCGCACGATCTGCTCTTCCACCGAGCCGAGCCGGCGCAGCAGCGCACGCAAGGAGCTGGACAATTGGATCACTTCCAGGCTGCCGCGCTGATGCGGCAGGTTGGTGGCGTCGGGGTCGCGGCCGATCTGCGCGGCGGCCCGTGTCAACGTCACCAGCGGGCGGGCAATCTTCCGCGCGAGCCAATAGGCCCCCAGGAAGGTCACCGGCAGGGCCAAGAGGCCGATGCCGAGAATGGTCAGGGCCAGGCGGGTCGCATCGGCGAAGGCCACTGCCGCGTTCTGGCGCGTGACCACGATCCAGCCGAGGCCCGGATAATCGCCTTTGCGTCCCGTGACGGCAAAGCCGGTGAGCACGCGGTGTCCCTCGCTCGTGTCGACGAACGCGCCGCTGCGCTGGTCCATCATGGAGGCGATAACCTCGTCCGAGAACGGCTTCGGGTTCGGCGATTTGCCGAGCAGCACCCGCCCGTCGTGCCCGATCAGCCACACCTGGGTCGCCCCCTCCCTCGGTGCGATATCGTTCAGCAGCTCGGCCCATTTCACGCTCAGATGCGCCCCGATGGTCCCGAGGATGCGATTTTCGGGGGAATAGACGGGCAGGGATATGTCGACGAAGCGTGTCGCATCGTTGGCGCTGGGCAGGGCCAGCAGGTGAACCAGAAGCTCCGCCTCCTCCACATCTCCCACGGTGGGAACGTTCAGCCCGTTGCGGAACCAGTCGCGCATCAGCACAGACGTGCCCTCCAGGACGCGGCCGGTGGAGGCCAGGACGAGGCCATCGGCACCTGCAAAGCCGATCCAGACGTAGCGCGGTCGCGACCTCTTCAATTGTTCGATGACATCGCGCACCTCGTCCGGGCTGTCTTGCCAGATCCGGCTCAAGGGGCGCATTTCCGCGATCTGGAGGATGTCGCGATAGCGCTCCGACAGATCCAGGTCCAGGCGCTCCGCAAGGGACGTGGCCTTCTCCGCCATCTCGATCTTCAAATGAGCGATGAGCCCGCGCCGGCTCACGCCCGCGCTGGTGAGCGCGACGGCGGTCAAGGTGACGAGGCCGATCATCGCCATGGCGAATGCCATCTGCTGGCCCACCGTCAGGCGATCCTGCAAATAGTGCAAACGCAGGCGCAACCGATGCAACACGCCGCTCATCCCTTGTTGGTCGCCATATGACGCCGCCACGGGGGCGCGCGACAGCGGAATCACGCACATGGTCTGCGTGAGCTGCTTTCGATATGGCACATGGCTTTCGCGAAGCTCGCGCCCGGGTGCGGACCCCGCAAAAAGCGCGCGGCCGGAGCGAACGGGGCTAGATTGTAAGTTTAACTTATATTAAGTAATCCATATCATGAACGAAACGCCCCTCGGCTTCCTGCTCGTGGATGCCGCCCGCCTCTATCGGGCCAGCATCGACCGGGCGTTTGAACAGACCGGCCTCGGGCTCACCGCCGGCGAAGCGCGCACCTTGGTCTATGCCAATCTGCATCCGGGCCTGCGCCAGACTGCGCTGGCGGTGCACATGAATGTGGAGCCCATGACCCTTGTCGGGTTCCTCGACAAGCTGGAAGCCCAGGGGCTCATCTCCCGCACACCGGATCCGAGCGACCGCCGGGCCAAGACGGTCAATCTCACGCCGGCGGCGGACGCCATTCTCGCATCCGTGCTCGCCGCCGCTGCCCGTGTGCGCGTGGGCGCCCTCGAGGGCCTCTCGGAGGGCGAGAAGGACACGTTCCGCAAGGCGCTCGAACAGGTCCGCGCAAATCTCTGCCTCGCCGCGAAGGACGATGCGCCATGACCCCCGTCATGTCGCAGAACCGCACCGCCATCATTGGCGCGCTGATCGTGGTGATCGGGCCGCTGTCGATGTCGCTCTATACGCCCGCTTTGCCGGCGCTGGTGCATGCGTTCGATTCGACGCCGTCCGCCATGAAGCTGACCTTGAGCGTCTATTTCTGCGGCTTCGCCTTTTCCCAATTGTTGTGCGGCCCGCTCTCCGACGCCTTCGGCCGGCGGCCCGCCGCGCTCGGCTTCTTCGCCGTCTATGTGGCGGGAAGCCTGGTCGCGGCCTTTGCGCCGGACATGACGTGGCTGGTCGTGGGACGCGGGCTCCAGGGGATCGGGGTCGCCGCCGGCCCGGCCATATCGCGCGCCATCGTACGCGACCAGTTCACCGGCCAGGCGTCGGCGCGCATCCTCAATCTCATCGGCACCATGCTCGCCATCGGCCCGGCTCTGGCCCCCACCGTGGGCGGCGCGATCCTGGTGACATTCGGCTGGCACCCGATCTTTTTCGTGATGGTGGCCTATGGCGTCCTGGTGGTGCTGCTGCTGGCCTTCGCCGTGCCGGAAACCAACCACCGGCCCGATCCGGCCCAGGCGCGGCCGGCGCGCGTGTTCGCGAATTACCGCACCTTGTTCCTGGATCGCGGCTTCATGCGCATGAGCCTGCTGATCGGCTTCACGCTCGGCGGCATCTATACGCTCGCCGCCATCCTGCCGTTCGTGCTGATCGAGAAGATCGGCCTGTCGCCGACCCAGTTCGGCTTTGCGATGATCTGCCAGACCGGGGCCTACATGCTGGGCACCATCGTTGCCGGGCGCCTGATGAAGAAGATCGACGCCGTGCGCCTCATTCCGGTCGGGCTCGGCTGCGCGCTGGTGGCGGCGGCCGGGCTCGTGGTGGTGCCGCCGCTGTTCCCCCATGCCTTTCTCGGCATCATGGGGCCGGTGGCCCTGTGGGCGTTCGGCGTGGCGATACTGCTGCCCGGCTCCACGACGCTCGGGCTCGCCGGCTTTCCCACCATGGCCGGCTCGGCCGCCGCGCTGATGGGATTCATGCAGATCGGCGGCGGGTTCGTCGGCTCGGTGGTGGCGAGCACATTCGGCGATCCCACCGTGGCGCTGATGCTGGTGGTGCCGGGCATGGGAAGCATCGCCCTGCTTTGCTTCGTGCTGCTGCGCCCGCGCCATGGCGCCGCGGAACCTGCGGTCGTGCCGGGCCAGGTGGATGAGGGCGACCTTGAAATCGCGACCGATCCCGCCGGGCTGGTCGGCGCGGCCGGCGACGAGATCGAAGCCCACATCTTCCGCAAATCGGCCTGAGCGCGGCGCCGGGCGAAATCGCCCGTCTCAGCAGGCGTTCAATCGTGATCGCCGTGGGACAGGCGGATGCGGCGCACCAGCGACCACACCGCCAGCACCGCCACCGGCACGGCGAGCGCGGTGACGAGGCCGGGTTCCACTTGCAGCCCGACCGCCGCGTCGAGATGCCCTTCGTGCAGGCCCTCTGCCAGCAGATGGACGAGGCTGACCACATAATAGGAGATCGCCGCAACGGAGAGCCCTTCCACCGTGCGCTGCAAGCGCAGTTGCAGGCGGGTGCGCTCGTTCATGGAGGTGAGCAGGTCGCGGTTCTGCTGCTCCAGTTCCACGTCCACGCGGGTGCGCAGCAGATCGGCGGCACGGGCGAGCTTGGCGGAGATGTTGGACTGGCGCTCCTCCACCGACAGGCAGGTGCGCATGGCCGGCGCCATCCGCCGTTCCAGGAATTGCTGCCAGGTGGAAAAGCCGGCGACCGGCTCCTCGCGGATGATGGCGAGGCGCAGGCGCACGATCTCCGCATAGGCCCGGCTCGCGCCGAAGCGGAACAGCGATGCGGTGGCCCCGGCCTCCAGCTCGGCGGCGAGCGCGACCAATTCGTCGAGCAAGGCGTTATTGGCCGCCAACCCCTCGGACTGGCGCATCTCGTTGGTGGCCTGGGCGAGGCGGGATTCGATCTTGCCGATCTGCGGCGCCAGGCGCTGGGCTTCCGGCAGGCCGAGCAGGGCGAGCAGGCGATAGGTTTCGATCTCCAAGACCCGCTGCACCAGCGCGCCCGCGCCCTCCGCCCCGAGCCCCCGGTCGCGCACCAGGATGCGCACGAAGCCCGACGGGTCCGGCTTGAAATCGGTGACGATCTCGGCCGCATTGTTCACCACGTCGGAGCGGGCGAGGCTCGCGCGGTCGAACACCGCATCGAGCTGCAGATCCTCCGCCGTGTCGGTGACGAGATGCAGGTCCACCGCCACCAGCAGCGGCCCGGGCGCGGGGATTTGCGTCAGTGGCCCGGAGAGCGCCAGCGCCGGCGGGTGGAAGGGCAGCACGCCCAGGCCGAGCTCGGTCGAGGGGAAATCCCAGGTGTAGGTCGTGAATTCCGCATGGCTCTCCCAGCGCAAAGTCGCGCCGCCGAACGAGACGCGGTGATGCTTGGCGCCGGGCGGCGGCCCCTGCACGCCGCGCGCGACGCACAGATCGTTCACCGCCGCGCGCGCCGCCTGGGCGTTCGCGGGATCGGTGAGGAAGGCCACGTGCAGGAACCGGCGCGGGGTTTCCACCGGGAAGAAGGGGCGGGCATGCAATTCCCCGAGCACCGCCGCGCGCAGAGGGTGCGCTTCCAGGACTTTCCCTTCGCCGATGCCAAGATCCGCCGTGCCCATTCTCTTCCCATCTCCGCTCGAGGCCGCACGACCGGCGGGCAAGCCGGTGCGATCGCAGGCGCCCCAGCGGTGCTTGCACGGCACCGCCCCGGTTTCAAGCGCGCGCGATGATGCAGCGCAGCGGAGGCGACGTGGTTCGCCGGCCCGCGAACCTCGCCGATCCTGCCATTGCCTTAGCCCGCCGTCAGCCCCGACAGGTGGGATGTGTCGTTGAGGCGCAGCAGCTTCGCGGCCGTGCCGCTCCATTCGATCACGTTCAGGTTGCACGGCTCCTGGGCGAACCGCCAATAAGCGGAGAGCGGCAGGTCCAGCAGATGGGTCAGCAGCACCCGGTTGACGCTGTCATGGCCCACCAGCACCACCGTTTCGCCGGCATGGGCGGCCCCCACGCGGCGGATCAGGTCGGCGGCGCGGACCGCCAGGTCCTGGAGCGATTCCCCGCCGGGAAAGCGCATGAGCTGCGGCGCTGCGTGCCAGAGCGCATAGAGAGCGGGAGAGGCGGCCTGCGCCTCCTCATGGGTCTGCCATTGCCATTGGCCGTAATCGATGTCGCACAGTGCATCGTGGGCTTCGCTCGATATGCCGCAGGCGGCGGCGATGGCGGCGCCCGTGGCGATGCAGCGGCCGAGCGTGCTGGTATAGACCTTCACGGGCTTCCAGGTGGCGGCGATGCGCTGCGCCACCGCCTGAGCCTCCTGTTCGCCGAGCGGCGACAAGGCCACCTCGATGCGCCCGCGAAAACGTTCCGGCTTGATGCCCGGCACGTGGCCGTGGCGGGTGAGGATGATGGTGGTCAAGAGAACTCCCGCATTTGGATTCGCCGGGAAGCTTAGCATTGGCATGGGGGCGACGGCGTGACAGCGGAATGGGGCGTGCTCAATGCCCTTTTCCTCGCAGCCGGCGCAGGGCTTGCCAGACCTTCCCCGCAGCCAATCCCGCCTGCCCTGGCCGCCCGCCGCCTGAGGGAAAAACGGAACCGTCCGGCGGCCGGGAACTTGTCCTACCGAGCCGCCACGCATGCGTCGGCGCAATCCCCCCACATCGAAAGGTTCATGATGCGGAAAGTCGCTATTTTCGCTGCCCTTATGGTGGCTGCCTCACCCGCCGCGATGATCTCCAGCGCCCAGGCACAAGCTCCCGGACAGCCGGGATACCATCATCCCGCGCCCTATCCCGGTCCCCACGGCCAGCCGGGTTATCACCGGCCGCCGCACGCGCAAGCCAACCCCTACGCATGGCGCAAGAAAGGGGGACACGTTCCGCGCGGCCACGGGCAGGTCGTCACGGATTATCGGCGCCATGGCCTGCGCCAGCCGCCGCGGGGCTATCATTGGGTGCGGGACGGAAGCAATTACATCCTCGCAGGCATCACCAGCGGGATTATTTCCAGCATCCTGAACGCCACGCGATAATAAACGATGCTTGGCCGACGAGTTTGGCCCGGCCTCTATCAACATTTTTATCGGCGGATTCAGCGATCAGGTCGAGTCAACCTGATCGGATCCGGCGGTAGCGGATCTGCTGCCTGAACGCGGGGTTAATTCTCATCGTCATCTGGAGGAAGCCGATTCACGTCCTTTGGCGCGTGCGTCGCCGCAATGCCGAGACCCAGGCCAGCCCCGGTGCCGCCGCCGATTCCTCCACTGCCGCCCTTTTCCCCTCCGCCACGACGGGACACGTCATCCCCCCGTTCCGCCCTTCCCTTGCTTCCCGAGCCGGAGGGGCGCGTCGGGCCTTGCATGGGAAGCTCCAGGTCCGGCGGGATGGGATCGAGATCGAGGGCGTCGCGCACGAAATCGCGCAGCGAAATGACCAGTTCGTGGGTGTGGACCGGCCGCCCGGCAACGAGCTCTTGCACGGCTTGCGCCGCAAGGCGGACCTGCTGGTCGGTGCCGAGCAGAATGATGTCCGACAAGGCCGCTTCCACCGCGTCCCGAACGCGCCGCCCGCGCTCGGAGCCCGAAGGCAGATCCAGCACCTCCGCAGACCTGGCCTCCGCGCCGAGCTCCCCGCTGCGCCGGCGCAGATCGCGCAAGTGGGTGGGATCGACGGTCAGATCCCCCGTGAACGAACCGCCGAGCGTCTTGTAGGCCGCGATCAGCGTGCGCAGGCGCTCATTGATCTGGCGGTTCATGCGCTCGCGGCGTTGCTGGATGGTAAACATCACCACA
>NCEH01000196.1 GCA_002304505.1 Rhizobiales bacterium 32-66-11
CTCGTTCCACAGCCGCGCTTCCAAATGGCTTTCGGTCTTGGGCAGATAGAAATAGGGGCCGGAGCCCTGCGCCAGCGCCGCCTTGGCATTGTGGAAGGCGTAGAGGCCGAAATCGAACAGGGCGCCGGAGACGGGGGCGCCGTCCACCTCCACATGGGCCTCCGGCAGATGCCAGCCGCGCGGGCGGATGATCAGCACCGCCGGGGTATCGCCGAGCTTGTAGTCCTTGCCGTTGGAGGGATCGTGGAAGTCGATCGCGCCGGCCCAGCGGTCCTTCAGATTAAGCTGGCCCTCGATCATGTTGGACCAGAACGGCGAGGAGGCATCCTCGAAATCCGCCATGAACACCTTGGCGCCGGAATTCAGCGCATTGACGATCATCTTGCGGTCCACCGGCCCGGTGATCTCCACGCGCCGGTCCAGCAGGTCCTGCGGCAGCGGCGCGATGCGCCAGTCGGCGTCGCGCACGCCTTGGGTCTCGTTCAGGAAATCGGGCAGTTCGCCGGCATCGAAGCGGGCCTGCCGGGCGGTGCGCGCCTCCAGCAGGGACAGGCGCGTCGCGTTGAAATTGCGCTGCAATTCGGCGACGAAGGCGAGCGCCTCGGGGGTGAGGATCTCCTCATAGCGCGGGCCGAGCGCGCCGGTGATGACAAGGCCGGTAGGCAGCGTGGGGGTCGACATGATGTCGGTCTCCTATGGGAACGAAACAAACGGCTGTCCCGGAACGGGAACGCCGGTGCGCCTGAAGCGCGGTCCGGCGGGAAAAACCTCAGGCGCGGGCGGCGGCGATGATCGCCGTGAGGTCGCGCGCGGCGGCGGCGACATCGCCGGCCTTGCAGAGGGCCGAGACCACGGCGATGCCGTCCGCCCCGGCCCGGATCACATCGGCCGCGCATGCCGCATCAATGCCGCCGATGCCCACCAGCGGCAAGGAGATGCGCTTGCGCAGCGCGGCGAGCCCCGCCACCCCGATGGCCCCGCCCGCATCGCCCTTGGTGCCGGTGGCGTTCACCGGGCCGACGCCGACATAATCCACCCCCGAGAGATCGGAGGCGGCGAGTTCCTCCGGAGAGCCCACGGAGAGGCCGAGGATGCGCCCTGCCCCGAGCACGCCGCGGGCAGCGGCGGGGTCGATATCGTCCTGGCCGAGATGCACGCCGTCGGCGTCCGCCGCGAGCGCCACGTCGACCCGGTCGTTGATGATGAGGGGAATGCCGCGGGGCGAGAGCAGCGCCTTCAGCGCGCGCGCCTGCTCCACCAGCGCCCGGCCCTTGGCATGCGGATCGCGCAGCTGAACGATGGTGACTCCCCCCTGCACCGCCTGTTCGACGGTCGCGAGCAGCCCGCGCGCGGCGGTCTGGACGGGATCGGTGACCAGATAAAGGGAGAGGTCGAACATGGGGGACATGAGGTCTCTCTCTAGAGGGTGCGGCATGCGCGCCGGCGCCATGGGTGTAGCCCATCGCATCGTGCGCACATATCCCGAGCGCGACGGAAGTCTAAGCACCTACCGGGCAAGAGTGCTTCGCTGGGGCGGCAACAGTGGCGCGCGGAACCTGCTTCACGCCGCCCGCGCCGCGCCGATGCCGGCCCGCGCCAGCGGTCCCGGCACCGGGCCGCCGGTGGCCCAGTCCAGCAATTCCACCGTATGCACCACCGGAATATCGGTGCCGCTGCCGATCTGCGTCATGCAACCGATATTGCCGGTGGCGATGATCTGCGGCGCCAGCGTCTCCAGATTGGCCACCTTGCGGTCGCGCAATTGCCCGGCCAGCTCGCTCTGGAGCATGTTGTAGGTGCCCGCCGAGCCGCAGCAGATATGACTTTCGAACGGCTCGGCCACCTCGAAGCCCACATGGCGCAGCATCTGCACCGGCGGTCCCTTGATCTTCTGCCCGTGCTGGAGCGAGCAGGCGGCGTGATAGGCCACCCGATGATCCATGGGCATTTGCGCCGCCGGCAGATGCAGCGTCGCGGCGAATTGGGAAATGTCCATGGCCAGCGCCGAGACCTTCGCCGCCTTCGCCGCATAGGCGGGATCGAGGCGCAGCATGTAGCCGTAATCCTTGATGGTGGTGCCGCAGCCGGACACGGTCATCAAGATGGCGTCGAGCCCCTCGCCCGCGATCTCGGCGGTCCAGGCGTCCACATTGGCGCGAGCGAGGGCCAGCGCCTGCTCCTCGCGGCCCATGTGATGCACCAGCGAGCCGCAGCACCCCTCCCCCTTCGCCCGCACCACTTCGACGCCGAAGCGGTTGAGCAGGCGCATGGCGGCCTCGTCAATGTCGGGCCGCAACACAGGCTGGGCGCAGCCGCCGAGCAGCGCCACGCGCTTGTGACGCGGCCCCTGCGCCGGGAACACGCCGGGCTGGGTGCTGTGTGAAGGCCCGTGCGGCAGGCCGGGCGCAAGGCGCAGCATGGCCGCCAGCGGCCGCAGCGGCTTCACCGCCTGGAACACGGGCGCGAGCGGCTTGGCGATCGCCGCCCCCAGCAGCGCCAGACGGAAGCGATTGCGATAGGGCAGCACCGCCGCCAGCAAAGCGCGGTTCAGCCGGTCGAAGAACGGGCGCTTGTAGGTCTGCTCGATATGGTCGCGGGCGTGATCCACCAGGTGCATGTAGTGCACGCCGGAGGGGCAGGTGGTCATGCAGGAGAGGCAGGAGAGACAGCGGTCCACGTGCTTGACCACTTCCTGCGTGGCCGGCCGAGCGTTCTCCAGCATGTCCTTGATGAGATAGATGCGCCCGCGCGGGCTGTCGAGCTCATCGCCCAGCAGCACATAGGTGGGGCACGTGGCGGTGCAGAAGCCGCAATGGACGCACGCCCGCAGGATCTTGTCCGCCTCGACGATGTGCGGATCGGCCAGCTGCGCGAGGGAAAAATTGGTTTGCATGGGTGCTTGGCCTTAGCGGCGGAGTATTGTTCTGCGGGACGGGACATCGCCCTCAGTGCGGGAAGGGACACCCCCCTCCCTCCTGCGGGAGAGGACACCCCCCTCCCCAGCCCTCCCCCGCAAGGGGGGAGGGGGCGCGTTGTTCTCAACCATCTGCCGCCTCCCGCAATCCCACATCAAAGCCCTCCCCCCTTGCGGGGGAGGGTTGGGAGGGGGGTTCCGTGTCCCGAAGAAGGGAGGGGGTATCGGTGGCAGGCCGTAACCTGTCCCCCCATTGAAGCGCGCCCGCATCTCATGCCCCCGCATACATGCGGCCGGGGTTGAGCAGGCCCTTGGGATCGAAGCTCGCCTTGACCCGCTGGCTCAAGGCCGCGTGGGCGGGTTCGAGCGGCTGGAACACGGCGCCGGCGCGCTGCGCCGCGTCCGCGCGCACCAGGGTCGCATGGCCGCCATGGGGGGCGAGGCGCGCGCGCACCGCTTCCGCCTGGGGCTGAGCGTCCGGCATCTGCACCCAGACGAGACCGCCCGCCCAGTCGCAGAACGCCTCGGCGCCAAGATCGGCCGCAAGCTCGGCGGCAAGATGCGGCCCGGCCATGGGCGTCGTGGAAATGCGCCACACCGCGCGCTCCCGCGTCTGCGCGAACGGCAGCACGTCATCAGCATCGCGCGCCGCGCCTTCACCGAGGGCTCGAACCCCTCCAGCCGCAGGGCCACCACGGAATGGTCGGTCTCCAGCTGCGGCAGGCGCGGGGCGAGCGCGGCGGGAATGGAGGCGGCCGCCGAAACCTCGCAGGACGAGCCCATGGCCGCGCTCATGGCGCGCGCGCTCGAATCCGCGTCGAGGCCGAACACGATCAAAGTTTCCTGCGTCGGCGGGCGGGGAATGACCTTCAGCGTCACTTCGCTGAGCACGCCGAGCGTGCCGTAGGAGCCGGCGAGCAGGCGCGGCAGGTCGTAGCCGGTGACATTCTTCACCACCCGGCCGCCCGACTTGAACACCTCGCCCCGCCCGGAGATCGCCCGCGCGCCGAGCGCATGGTCGCGCGCCGCGCCGTGGCTGATGCGCCGGGGACCGGAGAGATTGCAGGCGAACACGCCGCCGATGCTGCCCGCCCCCGCCGGGCCGCCGAGCAGCGGGCCGTAATCCATGGGCTCGAACGCCATCATCTGCCCGTTGTCGGCCAGCATGGTTTCGATCTGCGCCATTGGCGTGCCGGCGCGTGCGGAGAGCACCAATTCCCCCGGCTCATAGAGGGTGACGCCCCGCACCTCGGACACGTCGAGGGTGCGGTCGGTCTGGCTTGCCCGGCCGAGGCCGCGCTTGGAGCCGTGGCCGACCACATCCAGCGTCTTGTTTTCGCTGAGCGCCGCAAGCACCGCCTCGGCGATCTGCGCCTCGTCCTGGACTTTCACGATATCGGACATGCGGATTCCTGGCCGTGACGGCCGCTCAGAAACGGGGAATGTCGGGAAACGGCACTTGGCCCCCGCTCACATGCATGCGGCCGAGTTCGGCACAGCGGTGCAGGGTCGGGAACACCTTGCCGGGATTGAGCAGGCCCTGGTCGTCGAAGGCACATTTCAGGCGCTGCTGATGGGCAAGGTCCACCTCGTTGAACATGGTGGGCATGAGGTCGCGCTTTTCCACGCCCACCCCATGCTCGCCGGTGAGCACGCCGCCCACCTCCACGCACAGGCGCAGGATGTCGGACCCGAAGGATTCCGCCGCGTCCAGTTCGCCCGGCTTGTTCGCGTCATAGAGAATGAGCGGGTGCAGATTGCCGTCGCCGGCATGGAACACATTCGCCACCCGCAGGCCGTATTGGGCCGACATCTCCCGCATGCGCGAGAGCACCAGGGGCAATTGCCGGCGCGGAATGGTGCCGTCCATGCACAGATAATCGGGCGAGAGCCGCCCCACCGCGGGGAATGCCGCCTTGCGTCCGGCCCAGAAGCCGAGCCGCTCCTCCTCGGTCTGCGACACCCGCAAGGTGGAGGCGTTGCAGCCCTTGGCGATGGCGGCCACCTCCTCCAGCAGATGGGCGCATTCCGCTTCCGGCCCGTCCAGCTCGACGATCAGCAGGGCTTCCACATCCAGCGGATAGCCCACGTTCACGAAGGCCTCGGCGGCGGCGATGGCGTCGCGGTCCATCATCTCGATGCCGCCGGGGATGATGCCGGCGCTGATGATGCGCGCCACGCATTCCCCCGCGTCCTCGGAGGTGGGAAAGCCCACCAGCACCGCGCGCGCCGTATCCGGCTTCTTCAGCAGCCGCACCGTAACTTCCGTGACCACCCCCAGCAGCCCCTCGGAGCCGACGATGATGCCGAGCAGGTCCAGCGCGCCGGGGTCGAGATGCTTGCCGCCCAGCCGCACGATCTCGCCGGTGATCAGCACCAGCTCGACGCCCAGCACGTTATTGGTGGTGAGCCCGTATTTCAGGCAGTGCACGCCGCCGGAATTCTCGCCCACATTGCCGCCGATGGTGCAGGCGATCTGCGAGGAGGGGTCGGGCGCATAATAGAAGCCCTCGTGCTCCACCGCGCGGGT
>NCEH01000075.1 GCA_002304505.1 Rhizobiales bacterium 32-66-11
GCGCCGTCCATGCCCGTGCGGAGCAAAGCCATGAGCGCGATCCAAACCTGGTTTGGCGGTTTTGCCTGGGGCGCCGTGTTCGGCATCGTCGGCGCCACCTCGGCGGGAATCGTGCTGTTCCGCCCCGACATCATCGAGCGCATCACCATGGAGCGGCCGGCTGCGCCCGCCGGCCAGACCGTGGCCTCCGCCCCGCCAGCGCCCGCGCCGGTGCGCCCGCCGGAGCTTCGCCCCGCCCCCGCGGCTTCGAGCGTCGTGGCGCCAAAACCCGCGACGCCTGCCGCGCCGCCGCCCACGGCCCAGCCGGCTGCGGGACAGGCCGCGCCCGCACAGGCCGCGAAAAGCCCGCCCTTCATCATCAATTCGCGCACCACGGCGGCGCTGGAACAGGCCTTCACGCCACCCCGCGCGTTCGCCCGCAATGACGAACTGGTGGTGCGCGGTCGCAACATGAATGCCGAGCCGGTGGACTTCAACCTGCGCATCGACGATGCCAAATCGAGCAATTGGAACAGCCGCTACAATCGCACCGACACGGTCGCGCCCGGGCCGTTCGAGGTGCGGGTCCCGTTCGACGGCCTCTCCACCTCTGGCAAGACCGAGCTGGACATCAACTCCATCGTCCGCATCGTCCTGTTCTCGCAGAAGGGCGTGCTCGATATCGACAGCGCGCAGATCGAGACCCAGAAGGCCGCGCCCTCAGCCGCCCAATCCTGGCTGCGCGGCGCGAAGACCACGGCGGAGCAGGAATTTAGCCCCGCCCTGTCGGTCGCCGCGAACCAGGGCTTCATCCTTTCCGGCACCAACCCTTCGGACAAGCCGCTGACCGTGAACTTGCGGGTGGACGATGCCGCCTCCAAGGATTGGAACTCGCGGGCCCAGACCAGCCTGAGCGTGCCGCCCGGCCCGTTCGTGCTGCGCGCGCCCGCCGCGTCCTGGATCACGCCCGCCAAGACGCCGCTCGACCGCACGAAAATCCGCCGCGTGGTGGTGTTCGTCACCGATGGCGAGGGCCCGGTGACGCTGAGCGAATTGCGGCTCGACACCCCCACCCCCTGAGTGGCCCCACCGGGCTCCAAACGCGGGCCCCCGAGCTTCACTTCAAGACGCGCGCTTGAGCGGCAGGAACTGTGCGATGGGCAGGGTGCATGTGTGGGCGGGCGGCTTCGGTTGGGGCGTGCTGCTCGGTCTCGTGGGCAGCGCCGTGATCGGCCTTCTGGTGTTTCGCGCCGATCTCGTGGGCGGTGCGCACACCGCAGCGCCCCCACTAACCGCACCTGCGCAAACCGCAGCCGCCACAGCCGCTCCCGCCGGCGACCCATCCGCGCCCTTCCTCACCACCGCCACCACCACCGCGCAACCGCTCGACCTGCGGTTCGACCCGCCCCGCCCGGTGCCGCCGGCGCAGGACCTGGTGATCCGCGGCCGCAACGATACGGCGCGCACGCTGCAATTGGTGCTGTGGATCGAGGATGGCCAGTCCGTGGACGGCCTCTCGCGGTTCGACGACGAGCACGATCTTGCTCCCGGCGCCTTCGAATGGCGGATCCCACTCGGTGCGCTGGTGACCCCGGGCGGCCGCCGCCTGGACCCGGCCGCTCTGACCCGCCTGCTGGTGTTCACGCCCGAGGGCGAGCCCGCCGCCACGCTCGCCTCCCTCACCCTCGCCCCGCCCGCGCCCCCCGCGCCGAGCGAACCGCCGCCACCGCCACTCGCGCGCGTGGCGAACGGGCGCAGCTGGCTGGCCGGCGCGCGCACCACCGCGGTGCAGGACTTCGCGACCCCGGTCGCGTTCGACGCCGAGCAGGAAGTGGTGGTGCAGGGCGACAACACCACCGGAAAGCCGCTCACGGTCAATCTGCGCATCGACGATGTCGCATCCACCGACTGGCATTCGCGCGGCTCAACGGTGCAGACGGTACCGCCCGGCCCGTTCGTGCTGCGCTCCCCGGTCTCCTCCTGGGTCACGCCCTCGAAGCGCCGGCTCGACCGCACGCAGATCAAGCGGCTGATCGTGTTCGTGAACCCGCCCCAGCCGGGGATCGCGCTCGGCGACGTGCATGTGGAGAATGCCAATCCCCTGCCCGAAGGCGCGCTCGGCCTCCGGTTCGCGCCGACGTCGGACATCGCGGTGCCGGGCTTTGAAACCGTGCTGCCCAACGACCCCCGCCTCAGCCCGGGCGCCGGGGCGCTGGTGCGCACGCAGAACGATCCCTTGCTGTCGAGCGGCCTCAACGGCATCCGCACCATCACCGTGCCCTGGACCCGCAGCGCCACCGCCACCGTTTCGCTCTGGACCGAGGACCAGGGGGAATGGGAATATTTCCCCCATTCCCTGAACCGCACCATCACCATCGACGGGCAAGTGGTGCTGGACCAGCATTTCACGCCGCAGGAATGGATCGACCGGGTGTATCGGCGCGGCCTGTGGAAGGAAGCGATGATCGACGGCGACCCCTGGTCGGTCTATGCGCGCGACCGGGGCGGGCTGGTGACGGCGACCGTGCCGGTGGTGGACGGCCAGATCGTGGTGGAGCTCGCCTCCGACCAGCCGCCGAACAATGGCTATATCGCCGCCATGGTGATCGCGCCCGGCGCCAGCACCGCCGCCGTGGACGCGGTGGAGGCCTGGCGGCGCCAGCGCTATGGCGAGCGCTGGCCGGTGCTCGACAAGCCGGTGGACCCGGCGCTCGCCACGGGCGTCACCCTGCGCGCGCTGCCGGCCGGCACGCCGCGCAGCCAGCACCCCTTCTGGCGCGCCGACCTGCCGGTGGACACCCGCCTGCGCGCGGCGCGCGGCAGCCTCGTTTCGGTGGATTTCCTCGCGCTCTCCAATGTCGACGACCTCTCGGCCAATGTCTCGGTCTCCGCGCCGAACGGCATCACGCCCCAGGTGCGCTGGGGGAAATGGACCTATATGCGGCGCGGCGTCGGCGAGAATGCCCTCGCCATCACCTCCGACGTGCTGGAAGGCGATCTCTCCTTCCTGCGCATCGCGAGCGGCATCCCGCGCCGGCTGAACGTGACATTCACCGTGCCCGCCGACGCGCCGGCCGGCCCGCTGCCGGTGACGCTGACCCTGGACATCGCCGGCACCGAGGTTTCCGCGACCGCCGTGGTGGAGGTGCTGCCGCTCGCCTTGCCGCCGATTGCGGAGCCGATCGGCTATTATCTCAACGCGCCGCCCTATGAAGCCTGGTTCCGTCCCACCCCAGACCAGGCGGACCGGGAAATGGCCTGCGATTATGCTGCGCTGCGCGGCTTCGGCATGACCGGCATCTCGCCGGACCTGGTGACGCCCACGCCGGCGCAGCTGCCGCGCTATCTCCAGCAGACGCGCTTGGCGCGTGACGCCGGCTTCCAGCCGCCCTTCCTCGACTATACGTCCGTGAAGCGCCTGGATGCAGCCGTCGGCACCGCCGCGATGGCCGCCGACGTCGCGGCCGCCGAAACGCAGCTTGCCGCCGCCGGGCTGCCCGCGCCGCTGTGGGCGATCACCGACGAGCCGGCGGACGATCCCGTCGGCATCGCCGCCCTGCAACGGGTGCACGATGCCCTGAAAGCCCAGGCGCCCAGGGCGAAGCGCGCCGGCCAGCTCAACAACCCCTCCAACCGCAAGCTGCTGGGCCTGTTCGACACGGTGCTGGTGAATTTCGGCTACGGCGTGAGCGCCGCCGGATTTGCGGAACTCCAGGGCCGCGGCATCACCCCCTGGCTCTACAACATGCTGGATTATCGCGGCGCCGCCGGCTTCCTGTTCTGGCGGGTCGGGGCGCGCGGCTATCTGCAATGGCATGCGCGCGCCTTCACCGCCGATCCGCGCGATCCAACGGACGGGCGCGAGAGCGAATATGCCATCCTCCCGCTCAGCGCGAGCCGGTGCCAGCCGGTGGCGACTGTGGACGCCCGCTTGATAGAGACCGCCGACGGCATGGGGGACCTGCAATGGCTGCGCTGGCTGGAGGCGCAGGCCGCCAGCGACCCGGCCGCCAAGGCATTGCGCGACGATCTGTTCGCCGCCATTCCGGCGGATTGGGTCGACTATGCCCAAAACCCGCCGGATCTTTTCGCACTGCGCAAAAGGATCATGGACTTCGCCGCGGCCAAGGTTGAAAAATAGCGCGAGGACGGCGCCATGGCTTCAGGCCGGCCCGGCTTCTCCAGATGGCTCCAGCCCACGGACCCCATGGCCAGCGATCTCAACCTGCGTATCGTGATCGTCGATGAGAGCCCGGTGCGCGCCGCCATCCTGAGCGAGGGACTGCGCGAGGCGGGCTACGTCAACGTGCTGCGCGTCGAGGGCCACAAGAACCTGCTGGAGCGCATCTATGCCATCGATCCGGACGTGATCCTGATCGATTTGGAGGACCCGAGCCGCGACACCATCGAGCAGATGTTCCAGATGAGCCGCGAGGTGAAGCGCCCGGTCGCCATGTTCGTGGACCAGTCCGACGGCAAGACCATCGAGGCGGCGATCGCCGCCGGTGTTGCCTCCTATGTGGTGGACGGGCTGCGCAAGGACCGGGTGAAGCCGATCCTGGAAACCACCATCTCCCGCTTCCGCGCCTTCGCCCGTCTCAAGGAGGAATTGGAGGAGGCGAAGAGCCAGCTCGAGGAGCGCAAGCTGGTGGACCGCGCCAAGCTGATCCTCATGAAGATGAAGAATATCGACGAGCAGGCGGCCTACGGCCTCATGCGCCGCACCGCCATGAACGAAAAGAAGCGGATGGTGGACATCGCCCAATCCGTCATCACCGCCGCGGAGATGTTGCGATGAGACGCCTCGCCATGGGGTTCATTCCCCTCACCGACGCCGCCGTGCTGATTGCCGCCGCCGAGCGCGGCTTCTCCATGGCCGAGGGGCTGGACATTGATCTCCACAAGGAGGTCTCCTGGGCCAATATCCGCGACAAGGTGAATGTCGGCCTGCTGGACGGGGCCCATATGCTGGGCCCGCTGGCGATCGCCTCCTCGCTCGGGCTCGGCCATGTGCGGGTGCCGCTGGTGGTGCCGTTCGCGCTCAATCTCAACGGCAGCGCGCTGACCATCGCCAAGGATGTCTATGCCGAGATGGGCGATACCGGCATTGACCTGTCGACCGCCCCGGCGGCGGCGCGGGCGCTCGGCCGGGTGGTGGCGCAGCGCCGCGCCGCGGGGCGCGAACCGCTGATCTTCGCCTCGGTCTACAGCTTCTCCACCCACACCTATCTGGTGCGCAATTTCCTCAAGGCCGGCGGCGTCGATCCGGATCGCGACGTGCGCCTGGTGGTGATCCCGCCGCCCTTCATGGCGGAGAGCCTGCGCAACGGGCTGGTGCACGGCTTCTGCGTCGGCAGTCCCTGGAACAGCGTCGCGGTGGATGCCGATGTCGGCCGCATCGCCGTGCTCGGCGCGGAAATCTTCGGCTGGGTGCCGGAAAAGGTGCTGGGCGTGCACGCCCGTTTCGCCAATGCGGAATCCGACGTGCTGCATCGCCTGGTGCGGGCGCTCTATGCCGCCGCGCGCTGGTGCGAGGATCCCGCCAACCACGAGGATCTCGCGCGCCTGCTGGGCGAGCCGCGCCATCTCTCCCTGCCCGCCGACGTGCTGCGCCGGACCCTGGATGGGCGGCTGCATACCGCGCCGGGCGGCCCGCTAAGGGCGCATCAGGATTATCTCGTCCTGCACCGCGACGGCGCCAACCGGCCCGAGCCGGACCATGCGCTGTGGATGTACAGCCAGATCGTCGAGGCCCATCAGGGGGAATGGACCCCCGACGCGGCGCGCGAGGCGATCTCGGTCTACCGGCCGGATATTTTCGACCACGCCGTGGGGCATACGCCGGTGCGCCACACCGCCGAACCCGATTGCGTGGCGACTCGGCTCGGGGCGCCGTTCGATGCCCCGCGGTTTCTGGCCACCGGCAAATGACTCCGGTGGCCGATGCGCGCAGTCATCGGCCGTGGTGATCGGCACCGGTGAACAAGGGCGCGCCTGGGGATCAGGCACGCGCCGGCGGCGTTCACACCTGCCCGTGGGTCGGCTTGCCGTTCATGAGCGTGAGATCGATGCGGGTGTGGGCGATGTCGTGCACGTCGCCTTCAAAGATGTTCTTCTCCAGCACCACGAGGTCCGCCATCTTGCCCACCTCAAGCGAGCCGATCTTGTCTTCCATGCGGAGCTGATGCGCCGAACCAAGGGTGTTGGCATGCACCGCCTGAGCCAGGGTCAGGCGCTGGTCCACCGGCCCCAGCACCGGATTGTTGGCCTTGCCGATGAGCTGGCGGGTCACGGCGATCTGGATCGCGTCCAGCGGCTTGTAAGTGGAGAAATAGGCCGCCGCCGGCCAGTCCGTGCCGAATGAGATGCGCCCGCCGCTCTCCAGGGTCGAGCGCGGCCGGTAAATGTCCTTCTGCCGCGCCCCGTAACGATCCTTGAGGCTCTCCAACGTGCTCGGGTCCGCCGTGAACCAATTGGCGGAGAACTGCGAATTCACCCCCAGCTTGCCGAAGCGCGGAATGTCGGCATCGGTCACATAGACCAGATGGGCGATGGTGTTCCGCCGGTCGCGGGGTGGATTGATGGCAATTGCCTTCTCGATGGCATCGAGGGCCGTGCGCGTCGTGCCGTCGCCGCACGCGTGGATATGCACGTCGATGCCGGCCGCATCGATCATGCCGACCAGCTTGGTCCATTGCTCTTCGGAGAAGGGCGAGGCGCCTCTGAAATCCGGCTTGTCCGAATAGGGCTCCACCAGCCAGGCGGTGTAGCCTTCCTGGGTGCCGTCGCCGATGATCTTCACGAAGGCCACCTGCACCAGTTCCGAAGAGACCCGCTTCCGCACGTCCTGGAACTGCGCGACAACCTCCTCGATGGGCGGCGATTTGACCATATAGGAGCCGACCACGCGGAACGGCAGACGGCCGCGTGCCTCCAGCTCGGTATAGAAACCAAGGACGGCGCCCTGGTCATCGCCCACAGGCGGCACCCCCGCATCGAAGATGGAGGTGATGCCGGCGGCGGCCGCCTTGGGCAGCCAGCCTTCCAGCAGTTTGCCCATGGCGGCGGCGGAGATCGGCTCCACCTCGTTCACGAGGGCGAGCAGCGCATTCACTTCCAGCACATAGCCGGTGGGCTCGCCCTGGGCGTCGCGCACATAATAGCTGAATTGCGGGATCGGATCGGGCGTGTCCCTGGTGATCTTCGCGACCTCCAGCGCCTTGTTGTTCACCCAGAGGCTGTGGCCGTCGATGGCGAAGAAAAAGGCCGGCCGGTCGGGGATGATCTTATCGAGGTCGTGACGGCTCGGCCCTTCGGGCGGGAACATGTCGACGCGCCAGCCGAACCCGCGAATATTGCCCGTGGGATTGTCCTTGGCATAGCGCGCGATGACCGCCAGCGCCTCCTCCCGGGTCGACACCTGGAGATCCACGCCGGTGCTGAGAAACGCGCCGAGGAAGGGATGGATGTGCCCTTCCACGAAACCGGGCATGACCAGGCGCCCGTTCAGCTCCACCACTTTGGTGTCGCCGCCCTTGAGCTTCTCGATTTCGGCATTGGTGCCCACAGCGGCGATGGTCTTGCCGCGCACCGCCAGTGCCTCTGCCCAGGGCAGCGCGGGATTTTGGGTGTAGATCTTGCCGCCCCGCAGGATGATGTCGGCATCGCCGGTCGCGGCGAAGGCGGAGAAGGGCACGGTGGATGCCGCCGCCGTGCAGGCCAGGGTGCCCCCGACGAAGCCCCTTCTGGAGAGGCGCAACGGCGGCGTCAGTGGCGTGCCGGCAGCAGCTGAGAGCGCGCCCAACGCTTCGTTCAGGTTGCAATTGATGCACATGCGACCGGCCCCTCGCGCAAATGTGGGAAAATGGTATTTGAGGGAGGCGGAAAGCTCAAGCTGAGCGGTGATTTTGCCGCATCGGTTGGCACAAGTTGCGGCAGCGCGCTTGCAAAATGAGCACGCTTCACTTTGCCCACTTTTTTCGCTTTCTTTTTCCCGCAACGTTTTCAGTGGGATGACTGTGACCTTACGTTGGCACGCTTCTTGAATATATGAATTCCAGACGCGGCCAATGATGTCCGCGTCAAAAAATTCGTCCCACTGACGGGACCTTCAGCAAAGCCGCTGACACCGATGGCAACCGCCATCGTGCTGTCCGCGGCTTTTTTCGTTTCTGACCCGTCACAGATGCCGACCAGAGGGGAACCAGAATGACCGAGTTTTCGACCACCCGGCCCGGCCAGCCCGCGCTGCTGAAGAGCAGCGCGGCCGCCCTGGGCGCGGCGGCCCTGTTCGATGCGGTGCGCATGACCTTTCCGGGCGGCGTGCCCTCCGCTTATGCGGCCGAGGGGCCGGAGACCAACAAGGCGGTGCTCGGCTTTATCGCTTTGACCGATGCCGCGCCCTTGTTCGTCGCGAAGGAAAAGGGCCTGTTCGACAAATACGGCATGACCGACGTGACGGTGGCCAAGCAGGCCTCCTGGGGCACCACCCGAGACAATCTGGTGCTCGGCTCGGAAGGCAACGGCATTGATGGGGCGCACATCCTCACCCCCATGCCGTACCTGATCTCGGCCGGCAAGGTCACCCAGAACAACGTGCCGACCCCCATGTATATCCTGGCCCGTCTCAACCTGAACGGCCAGTGCATCTCGGTCGGTCAAGAGTATATAGACCTGAAAGTCGGGCTGGATACCAAGCCCTACAAGGTAGCGCTGGAGCAGAAAAAGGCCTCCGGCAAGGCCGTGAAAGCCGCCATGACGTTCCCGGGCGGCACCCATGACCTCTGGATCCGCTATTGGCTCGCCGCCGGCGGCATCGACCCCGACAAGGACATCGAGACCATCGTGGTCCCGCCCGCCCAGATGGTGGCCAACATGAAGGTCGGCACCATGGATTGCTTCTGTGTCTGCGAGCCGTGGAACGAGCAGTTGATCCACCAGAAGATCGGCTACACCGCGCTGACCACCGGGGAAATGTGGAAGGACCATCCCGAGAAGGCGTTCGGCATGCGCGCCGCTTATGTGGACAAGAACCCCAAGGCGTCCACGGCGCTGCTGAAGGCGGTGATGGAAGCGCAGATGTGGTGCGAAAAGATGGAGAACCGTGAAGAAGCGGCCGCCATCTGCGCCAAGCGCCAGTGGATCAACGTGCCGGTGGCGGACGTGACCGACCGCATGAAGGGCAAGTTCGACTACGGCACCGGCCGCGTGGTCGAGAAGAGCCCGGTCATGATGAAGTATTGGGCCGATTCTGCCTCGTATCCGTATCAGAGCCACGACCTCTGGTTCATCACCGAGGACCAGCGCTGGGGCAAATTCGAGCCGGACTATGACGCCAAGGCGCTGATCGCCAAGGTGAACCGCGAGGATCTGTGGCGCGAGGCCGCCAAGTCGCTGAACGTTGCAGCCAGCGACATCCCCACCTCCACGTCGCGCGGCATCGAGACCTTCTACGACGGCAAGGTCTTCGACCCGGCCAATCCGGGCGCCTATCTCGCCAGCCTCGGCATCAAGCGCATCGCCTGATCCGCGCGGCGCCCGGCCGAGACGCCGGGCGCCCCAGCCTCTGCCTTTCCGGAGTGAGCCGATGACCACACCCGCCTTGAAATTCCCTGCCCAGGATGCTCCCGCCTCCGCCCGCGCGCCACGCGCGACGGTGGTGGCCCTGCCGAGCCCGAAGCGCAAGCCGCTCGCCGCGCGCCTGCGGCCGGTGCTCGGCGTCATCGCGGCGAACGTGGTGCCGCCCTTCATCGTCCTCATGCTGCTGGTGGGGCTCTGGCAGGTGCTGTGCAGTTCGCCCACCTCTCCCCTGCCCGCGCCCACCACGATCATCCAGAATTCGTGGGAGCTGATCTCCAACCCGTTCTATGACCGGGGCGGCCTCGACAAGGGCCTGTTCTGGCACATCCTCGCCTCGCTCCAGCGGGTCGCCATCGGTTATTCGCTGGCGGCGGTGGCCGGCGTGGGCCTCGGCACGCTGATCGGCCAATCCACCTGGGCCATGCGCGGCCTCGACCCCCTGTTCCAGGTGCTGCGCACGGTGCCGCCGCTGGCCTGGCTTCCGCTCTCCTTGGCGGCGTTCCGCGACGGCCAGCCGGCGGCCATCTTCGTGATCTTCATCACCGCCATCTGGCCGATCATCATCAATACCGCGGTGGGCATCCGCAATATTCCCCAGGACTATCGCAACGTTGCGGCGGTGCTTCGGCTCAATCCGCTTGAATTCTTCATCAAGATCATGGTTCCGGCCGCGGCGCCCTACATCTTCACGGGCCTGCGCATCGGCATCGGCCTGTCCTGGCTGGCCATCATCGCGGCGGAGATGCTGATCGGCGGCGTGGGCGTGGGCTTCTTCATCTGGGATGCCTGGAATTCGTCGCTCATCGGCGACATCATCGTGGCGCTCATCTATGTCGGCATCGTCGGGTTCATCCTCGACCGCATCATTGCCGGCATCGGCGCCTTCGTCACCCGCGGCACCACCGCAGCCTGAGGAGGCAGCCATGAGCGCGTATCTGAAGCTCGACCATATCGATAAGACCTTTGTGCGCGGCGCCACCACCACCCAGGTCCTGAAGGAGGTGACGCTGGAGATCGAGAAGGGCGAATACGTCTCGATCATCGGCCATTCCGGCTGCGGCAAGTCCACCTTGCTCAACATCGTCGCCGGCCTGACCACCGCCACCGCCGGCGGGGTGATCCTTGAGGGGCGCGAGGTGAACGCGCCGGGCCCCGACCGCGCGGTCGTGTTCCAGAACCATTCCCTGCTGCCCTGGCTCACGGTCTACGACAATGTCCGCCTCGCGGTGGACAAGGTGTTCTCGGGCACCAAGTCGCGCGCCGAGCGCAACGACTGGACCCTGCACAATCTCGAGCTGGTGCAGATGGTTCACGCCAAGGACAAGCGTCCGGGCGAAGTGTCCGGCGGCATGAAGCAGCGCGTCGGCATCGCCCGCGCGCTGGCCATGGAGCCCAAGGTTCTTCTGCTGGACGAGCCGTTCGGCGCGCTCGACGCGCTCACCCGCGCCCATCTGCAGGACAGCGTGATGCAGATCCACGCGACGCTGGGCAACACCATCCTCATGATTACCCATGACGTGGACGAGGCGGTGTTGCTCTCCGACCGCATCGTGATGATGACCAACGGCCCCTCGGCGCGCATCGGCGAGGTGCTGACGGTGGATCTCGTCCGTCCGCGCCGGCGGCTGGAGCTGGTGGCCAATCCCACCTATCTCAAGGCCCGCGAGGCGGTGCTGAAATTCCTCCACGAGCGGCATCGCTTCGTGGAAGCGGCCTGAGCGGAGGACGCCCCCATGACCCCCGCCCAGATCGACCTGATCCAATCCTCCTTCGCCAAGGTGGCACCCATCTCCCATCAGGCGGCCGCGCTGTTCTACGCCCGCCTGTTCGAAACCACCCCGCAGGTGCAGCCCCTGTTCAAGGGCGACATGACCGAGCAGGGCCGCAAGCTGATGGCGACCCTCGCCATCGTGGTGAAGGGCCTGACGAACCTGGAAGCGGTGGTCCCCGCCGCGCAGGCGCTGGCGAAGCGCCACGTTGCCTACGGGGTGAAGGCCGAACATTACCCCCCCGTCGGCGCGGCCCTGTTGTGGACCTTGGAACAGGGCCTCGGCCCCGATTTCACGCCCGAGGTGAAGGACGCCTGGGCTGAGGCCTATGGCCTGCTCTCTTCCGTCATGATCGCCGCGGCGGCGGAAGCAGCGCCGGCTGCGGCTGCGGCCGAGTGACGATGATGCGCGCCCCGCTTCTCCCCCTTCGCATTCCAGCCCCCTCCCCCCTTGTGGGGGAGGGTCGGGGAGGGGGGTATGGCGCCGTCCGGATGACCCCCGCCGGGTTCAGCGGAGAGCGTACCCCCCTCCCCAACCTTCCCCCACAAGGGGGGAGGGAGGTGTTGGGGCTCCAGCGCGTCGAAACGCACGAAAACACGCCCCTCACCCCAACCCTCTCCCCCGCGGGGAGAGGGGGCTTCCCGCCCTATCGCCTCCCCCTGGAGAGCCCTCTTCACCTCTCCCCGACGGGGAGAGGTCGACTGCGTAGCAGGCGGGTGAGGGGGCTCCCGCGCGTCGAAACGCTCGAAAGCACCCCCCTCACCCCAGCCCTCTCCCCGTCGGGACGTTACGCGGTGGCGGTCGTCGGGGCGGAGCAGCAGTTGGCCTATAATCGCGTGCTGCTGTCCGACGTGCTCGCCGGCAAGATCGCGGTGGCCGCTGCGCAATTGAAGCCCGCCGCCTGGTGGCGCGACCGGGGGGTCACGCTGCTCTACGGCAATCCCGCCACCGCCATCGACCGCGCGGCGAAGACCGTTGCGCTCGCAGACGGGGCCCGCCTGCCCTACCAGCATCTGGTACTCGCCACCGGCTCCCATCCCATCCGCCTGCCGGTGCCGGGCATGGACCTGCCGGGGGTGCGCACCTTCCGCGACCTCGCCGACGTCGCTGCCCTGATGGAGGCGGCGAAGCCCGGCACGCGGGCCGTGGTCATCGGCGGCGGGCTGCTGGGCCTGGAAGCCGCCAGCGGCATGGCGGGCGCCGGCGCGAAGACCACCCTCGTCCACCTCATGGACCGACTGATGGAACGCCAGCTCGATGCGCGCGCCGGCGCGCTGCTGCGCCAGGCGGTGGAAGCGCGCGGCATCGAAGTGCTGCTCGAAGCCTCCACCGCGCGTGTCGAGGGTACCGACCATGTCACCGGCCTGCGGCTCGCCGACGGGCGGCTGATCCCCGCCGACATCGTGGTGGTGGCCTGCGGTGTGCGGCCCAATGCGGACCTTGCCCGCGCCGCCGGGCTTGCCTGCAATCGCGGCGTGCTGGTGGACGATACGCTCTCAACGAGCGATCCCGCCATCCACGCCATGGGCGAATGCGCCGAGCATCGCGCCGCCGTCTATGGGCTGGTAGCGCCGGCCTATGAGCAGGCGCGCGTGCTTGCCCGCCGTTTCGCCGGCGAAGATGCGCTTTATGAAGGCAGCTCGGTCTCGACCAATCTCAAGGTGTCGGGCGTGCATGTCTTTTCCGCCGGAGACGTCACCAGCGGCCCCGGCACGGAAGACATCGTGCTCACCGACCGCGCGCGCGGCATCTACCGGCGGCTGATCGTGAAGGACGGGCGGCTGATCGGCGCCGTGCTCTACGGCGATACGGCCGACGGCCTGTTCTATCTCGACCTGATCACGAACCGCACCCCCATCGCGGCCCTGCGCGCCGACCTCGCCTTCGGGCCGGTCGCGCACAATGCCGCGGCCTGAGGAGAAGAAACATGGGCGGCGATTTCACCATCGACCAGAAACGCTATCTCGAAGGCTTCGTCTCCGGCGCGCAGGTGGCGCGCGTGGCGCGCGTCCCCGGCGCGGCCGCACCCGCCGCCGAGCCCACCGGCCCGGATGCCGCGAGCCTCGCGGCCATGGCCCGCACCGAGGCGGAGGGCAAGAAGCTCAGCCCCGAGGAAAAGGCCAAGCGCGAGGAAATGGGCCTCGACAGCTATGGCCGCATGAAGGACGCCGCCCAGGCGGGCGAATTCCCCAAGGGCGCCGATATCCTGCGCTGGAAATACAACGGCCTGTTCTATGTCGCCCCGGCGCAAGACAGTTTCATGTGCCGTATGCGCATGCCCAACGGCATTCTCACCCATTGGCAATTGCGTGGCATCGCCGATATCGCCCGCGACCATGGCGGCGGCTATTGCGACGTCACCACCCGCGCCAACCTGCAGATCCGCGAGATCCCGGCCGCCGACGGGGTGATCCTGCTGGAGAAGCTGGTGGACCTTGGCCTTACGGCCCGCGGCACCGGCGGCGACAATATCCGAAACGTCACGGGCACGCCCACCGCCGGCATCGACCCGCAAGAACTCCTGGATACCCGCCCCTATGCGCGGGAGTGGCACCATTACATTCTCAACACCCGCGCCATGTATGGCCTGCCGCGCAAGTTCAACGTGGCGTTCGACGGCGCCGGGCGCATCGGCGCGCTGGAGGATACTAACGACATCGGCTTTCAGGCGGTGGAGGTGCGCGCGGGCTTCGGCGTGGAGCCGGGCGTGTGGTTCCGCCTCGCGCTCGGCGGCATCACCGGCCATAAGGATTTCGCCCGCGACACCGGGGTGATCCTGGAGCCCAGGGACGCGACCCGCGTGGCCGACGCGATCGTGCGCGTGTTCATCGACAGCGGCGACCGCACCGATCGCAAGAAGGCGCGGCTGAAATATGTGCTCGACGCCTGGGGATTTGAGAAATTCCTCGCCGCCGTGGAAGAGAAGCTCGGCCACCCGCTACTACGCATCCCCGCCGAAGCGGTGCTGCCGCGCCCACCGGCGGACCGCATGGCCCATCTCGGCGTGCATCCCCAGAAACAGGCGGGGCTGAACTGGATCGGCATCGGCCTGCCCGTCGGGCGCATCACAGCGGCGCAGATGCACGCGCTCGCCGATCTCGCGGCGCGCCTGGGCGATGGCGATATCCGCCTGACCGTGTGGCAGAATCTGCTGCTGTCCGGCATTCCCGACGCGCGTGTGGACGAGGCCAAGGCTGCCATAACAGACATCGGCCTCACGGCGGAAGCGAGCGCGCTGCAGGCGGGCATCGTCGCGTGCACCGGCTCGAAAGGCTGCCGCTTCGCCGCCGCCGACACCAAGGGCACGGCGCTCGCTATCGGCGCCCATTGCGGCCCGCGCGTTGCCTTGAGCGAGCCGGTGAACATCCATGTCACCGGCTGCCACAACAGTTGCGCCCAGCATTATATCGGCGACATCGGCCTGATCGGCGCGCGCGTCGCGCTCAATGAGGAGGGCGATACGGTGGATGGCTATCACCTGCTGGTGGGCGGCGGGTTTGGCACCGATGCCGCGATCGCCGAGGAGCTGTTCCGCGACGTGAAGGCGGAAGATGCGCCGGTGCTGGTGGAGAAGCTGCTGAAAACCTGGCTCGCCCATCGCACGGCCGGCGAGCCCTTCGCCGCCTTCACCCGCCGCATGGATGCGGACCAGCTGAAATCCCTCGTCGCCGCGGAGCCCGTGGAATGACCCTCCAGACCCGCCCGCCCCAAACCGCGCCAAAGGCTGTCGTGCCCTTCCTGCCGGAAAGCGCCCCTTTCACGCCCGAGCAGCGCTCCTGGCTGAACGGTTTCTTCGCCGGCGTCTTCTCCTCCGATGTCGGGGCGACGAGCCTCTCCCCGGCCGAGAGCGCGGCCCTGCTCGGCGGCACTCCGGCCGGCGAGGAGGATGACGGCGCCCCCTGGCACGATGCCGCCCTGCCGCTCGACGAGCGCATGAAGCTCGCCGCGGGGAAACCCTTGCCCCGCCGCATGATGGCGGCCATGGCGCAGCAGGATTGCGGCCAGTGCGGCTATCTGTGCGAGAGCTATTCCAAGGCCATCGCAGACGGCACCGAAACCAAGCTCAATCTGTGTGCGCCGGGGGGCAAGGAAACCCTACGCATGCTCAAGCAGCTCGCCGCCGAGCGGGACGGCGGGCCTGCCGCGCCCGCCGCTTCTGTGGCGGTGGCGGCTCCTCCTTCCGCCCCCCTCTCGGCGCCGCTGGGCACGCGGGACAATCCCGGCGAAGTCACCTTCCTCGGCCGCTCGCGCCTCAACAAGGCGGGTTCGGAAAAGGAGACCTGGCATGTCGAGTTCGACCTTTCCGGCTCGGGCATCGAGTATCGCGTGGGCGACAGCTTCGGCCTGTTCCCCGTGAACGACCCGGCCCTGGTGGACGCGGTGCTAGCCGCGCTCCATGCGCCCGCCGATTTTCCCATCAATGAGAAGACGCTGCACGACGTGCTGGCGCGGGAAGTGTGCCTCGGCGCGGCGCCGGACGCACTGTTCCACCTCATTTCCTACATCACCGGCGGAGCGCGCAAGGCGAAGGCGAAGGCGCTCGCCGCAGGCGAGGATCCGGACGGGGATGCCGCAACCCTCGACGTGCTGGCGGCGCTGGAGAAATTCCCCGGCATCCGGCCCGACCCGGAAGCCGTCATCGAATGCCTGGAGCCGCTCCAGCCGCGGCTGTATTCCATCTCGTCGAGCCCGCTGGCCACCCCCGGCCGGCTCTCCCTGACGGTGGATGCGGTGCGCTATGCGGTGGGCGGGCGCACGCGCCACGGGGTCGCCTCCACCTTCCTCGGCGGACGGGTGCCGGAAGGCACGCGGCTGAAGGCCTATATCCAGAAGGCGCACGGCTTCGCCTTGCCGCAGGATGACGCGACGGGCGTCATCATGGTGGGGCCGGGCACCGGCATCGCCCCATTCCGCGCCTTCCTGCACGAGCGTATGGCGGCGAAAGCGCCGGGAAAGAACTGGCTGTTCTTCGGCCACCAGCGGCGCGAAAGCGATTTCTTCTATGAGGACGAGCTTGCCGGGATGCAGGCGGCCGGCTGCCTGACGCGGCTCGAAACCGCCTGGTCGCGCGATGGCGCCGAGAAAATCTATGTGCAGGACCGCATCCGCGAACATGGCGCGGAACTGTGGGCCTGGCTTAAGGAGGGCGCGCACTTCTATATTTGCGGCGATGCCAAGCGCATGGCGAAGGATGTGGAACTGGCGATGGCCGATGTCGCCGCCCAGCACGGCGGCATGGATCTCGATCAAGCCCGCGCCTTCATCGCCGACCTGAAGAAGGCCGGCCGCTATCAGGCTGACGTTTATTGAGAAAGCGCCGGCCATGAATGCTCTTTCCTCCGCCCCCGCGATCGCCACCACCTGCCCCTATTGCGGGGTCGGATGCGGCGTGAAGGCGACCCCGGACGGGCGCGGCGGCGCGCTGATCGCCGGCGATGCGGCGCATCCCGCCAATCTCGGCCGCCTGTGCTCCAAGGGCGCGGCGCTGGGTGAAACGCTCGCCCCCGATACCCGCCTGCTGCATCCCATGATGCGCGGCGCTGACGGCGTGTTGGCGGAAGCCCCGTGGGACGCTGCGCTCGACCGGGTGGCGAGTGGCCTTCGCGCCGTCATCGACCAGCACGGGCCGCAGGCGGTGGCCTTCTATCTCTCCGGCCAATTGCTGACCGAGGATTATTACGCCGCCAACAAGCTCGCCAAGGGCTTTCTCGGCACGGCCAATGTGGACACCAATTCGCGCCTGTGCATGGCCTCCTCGGTCGCCGGGCACAAGCGGGCGTTCGGCTCGGACACCGTGCCGGGCTGCTATGAGGATCTGGACGCGGCCGACCTCATCATCCTCACCGGCTCCAACACCGCCTGGTGCCATCCGGTGCTGTTCCGCCGCATGGTGGCGGCACGCGCCGCGCGCGGCACCAAGCTGGTGGTGATCGACCCGCGCCGCACCGCGACGGCTGAGGAAGCCGACCTGTTCCTGCCGATCGCCCACGGCAGCGATGCGGCGCTGTTTTCCGGCCTGCTGGTGCATCTCGCCGATGCCGGCGCGCTCGACCCCGCCTTCATCAGCGCCCACAC
The DNA here is from genome assembly GCA_002304505.1 of Rhizobiales bacterium 32-66-11. Lineage (GTDB taxonomy): Bacteria > Pseudomonadota > Alphaproteobacteria > Rhizobiales > Xanthobacteraceae > NCEH01. The sequence continues at coordinate 17,403 of NCEH01000075.1, forward strand.
CGAGAACTTCGCCGAGACGCTCACGCAGGCCCGCGCGGCAACCCCGGACCTGGCCGCCACCGCCGCCGCCACTGGCTTGGTCGCAGAGGAGGTCGCCGCCTTCTTCGCCCTGTTCCGCGACACCCACCGCACCGTGACCTGCTATTCGCAAGGGGTGAACCAGTCGGCCGTTGGCACCGACAAGGTGAACGCCATCCTCAATTGCCATCTCGCCACGGGGCGGATCGGCAAGCCGGGCATGGGGCCGTTCTCGCTCACCGGCCAGCCCAATGCCATGGGCGGGCGCGAGGTGGGCGGGCTCGCCAACCAGCTCGCCGCCCACATGGGCTTTTCCCCCGCCGAGGTGGACCGGGTGCGCCGGTTCTGGGACGCGCCCGCCATCGCCGCCGCCGAGGGACACAAGGCGGTTCAGATGTTCGACGCCATCGCGCGCGGCGAGATCAAGGCGCTCTGGGTCATGGGCACCAATCCGGCCGTGAGCCTGCCGCAGGCGCGCGAGGTGCGCGCCGCGCTCGGCATGCTGGATCTGTTCGTGCTGTCGGAAAACGTGGTGGGCAACGATACCGCCGCCTGCGCCCCCCATGTGCTGCTGCCCGCCGCCGCCTGGGGCGAGAAGGACGGCACGGTGACCAATTCCGAGCGACGCATTTCGCGCCAGCGGCCGTTCCTTCCCCTGCCCGGCGCGGTGCGGCCCGATTGGTGGGCGCTCGCGCAGGTGGCGGCGCGGCTCGGCCATGGCGCCGCCTTCGCCTGGCAAGGCCCCGCCGATATCTTCCGCGAGCATGCCGCCCTCTCGGGCTTTGAAAACCAGGGCACGCGCGATTTCGACATTTCCGGCCTCGCGACCCTGTCGGATGCCGCATATGAGAGCCTCGCGCCCGTGCAATGGCCGGTGTCGGCGGAGGCACGCGAAGGCCGGGCGCGCCTGTTCGCCGAGGGCGGCTTCTTCACGCCGAACGGCCGCGCCCGCTTCGTGGCGCCGGCACGCGTCGAGGCGGCGGGAACCGGCGACTTCCCGTTCCTGCTCAACACCGGGCGGGTGCGCGACCACTGGCACACCATGACCCGCACCGGCCTCAGCCCGCGCCTCGCCGGCCACATCCGCGCGCCGTTCGTCGCCATCCATCCCGAGGACGCAGCCCCGCTCGGCCTTCAGGACGGCGCGCTCGCGCGCGTCACGTCCGCCCACGGCACGGCGACGCTGGAGGTGCGGATCGACGCCGGGCAGCAGATCGGCACGCTGTTCGCGCCGATCCACTGGAGCGACGCGAATGCCTCGGACGGTGCCGTGGGCGCCCTGGTGCACAAGCACACCGACCCCCATTCCGGCCAGCCGGACCTGAAGGCGACGCCGGCCACCCTTGCGCCGGCCCCCATGCGCAGCCGCGGTTTTCTGCTGGCCCGTCGCCGCCTGGATCTTGCGGCAGCGCCCCTACCGGCCGGCTCGTGGTGGGCGCGCGCGGCGCTGGACGGCGGGTTCGGCTGGCGCCTCGCGGGCGAGGGCGCGCCGCAGGATTGGGCGGACTGGGTGGAGCGCCTGAACCTGCCGGAAGACCGCACGGAACTCTTCGACCTTCCGGGCGGGCATTACCGCACCGCCGCGTTCGATGCGGACGGGCGGCTGGTCTTCGCGCTGCTGATGGGGCCGGCCGAAGCGCCCCAGGCCTGGGATGCGCTGGCGGGCCTGCTCGTGGAAGATGCGGTTTCCCCGCAAGACCGGCGCATCCTGCTCTCGGGCCGGCGGGCCGGGGCGCGAGGACCTTGCGGGCCCTTGGTCTGCGCCTGTTTCGGCGTGCCGCGCGGCGCCATCCTGGAGGCCATCGCGGCCGGCGACCGGGATGCCGCCGGGATCGGCGCGCGGCTGAAAGCCGGCACCAATTGCGGCTCCTGCCTGCCGGAAATCGGGCAGATCCTTCAGGAGGCGCGCGTCCCGGCCTGACCGCGTGCGGGGCGAAAGGGGGCGTGAAAACGAAAAGGCCGGGCAGATGCCCGGCCTTCAAAATGTCACTCGCAGAACGCACGCCGGATCAATCGGCGGCGGGTTCCTTCTCGCTCTTGGCGCGCTCGATGCCTTCGAGGATCAGGGCCTTGGCTTCGCTCACATCGCCCCAGCGCACGATCTTGACCCATTTGTTGGGTTCGAGATCCTTGTAATGGGTGAAGAAGTGTTCGATCTGCTGGAGCGTGATGTCCGGCAGGTCGGAATAATTGACCACCTTGTCATAACGCTTGGTCAGCTTGTGGGCCGGCACGGCGATGATCTTCTCGTCGAAGCCGCCCTCGTCCTCCATCAGCAGCACGCCCACGGGGCGCACGGCGATGACCGCGCCCGGCACGATGGCGCGGGTATTGGCAACCAGCACGTCGCACGGATCGCCGTCGCCGGAGAGGGTGTGCGGAATGAAGCCGTAGTTTCCGGGATACCGCATGGCGGTATAAAGGAAACGATCGACGAACAGCGTGCCGGACGCCTTGTCCATCTCGTACTTGATGGGCTCTCCGCCGATCGGCACTTCGATCACAACATTGACTTCGTCAGGCGGATTCTTGCCGATCTTGATGGCGTCGATGCGCATGGGGCCACTCACTTGAAGCTATGGGTCTCGCGCCCTGTACGGACGGCGCGGCTACCGCTGCCAAGCGAAGGCGACTTTGTCCAGGGTTTTCGTGCCGAAGCGCTCGATGGAGGCTGCGACCGGTTGCCCTCCTAGCGATTCGTAGAAGCCCACGGCGCCGGCATTGTCCTTCAGCGCCCAGACCACCAGCCCGTTCAGCCCGGCCAGCGCGAGATCGCGCCGGGCGGCGGAGAACAGGCGCTGTCCAAAACCCAGGCCCTGATAGACCGGCTTCAAATAAATCTCATAGATCTCCCCGCCATAAGGCAGGTTCTTGGCGCGGTTGCCGCCGTAATTGGTGTAGCCGACCACCCCTTCGCCGGCGATCAGCACCGAAAGCCGGCTGCCGCGCCCGATGGCCTGTTCCCACCACGCGGGCCCGCGGCGCTCCACCATCCGCTCCAGCTCCAGGCCGGGGATGAGGCCGCGATAGACTGAACGCCAAGCGCTGTCATGAACGTCCGCGATGGCGGGGGCGTCCTGGGGCTTCGCGCGACGTATCTCGATGAGGCCCGTACTCATGCCCCAATAGGAGCAAACCTGCGCCTCCGCTTCAAGGGGCCTCAAGTCACGAATATGCGCCATCCCCTTTTTTGCCGAACCCGCTTAAAGCCTGGATTGCAAATCCGCGCGAATGCCCGCAAATATCCGCTTTGCGAAAAATGTTTCACGTGAAACATGGACTTAGCGCGGACGAATAGCGGTTTCGTGATGCTTCTCCGTGGCTTTGCGGCCCTCGACGCCGCCATTTCGGGCGAAGTTTCGCTGCAGATGAATCCGGCACGTCCGCTTTTGCGCCGGTCCTGGTTCAACCCCGCCGCCGAGTGCGCTAGGAAGGGGCATCGAACCGCGCGCCTCCCGCGCCGGACGTGCCAGCGCGAGGCGCGATGTTCCGCTTCCTGTTCCGCTTCTTCGGCTTCTGGATCCTGGCCGGCGGCTTCGTCGCTTTGGTGGTGGATGGAACGCGCTCCATCGCCTCGAGCCGGCTGATCCTCACCTCGACGCAGGATGCCTGGACCGCGCTCTCCCCCGCGAGCTTCGCGGCCGCCCAGGCCAAGATTGCGGCGCTCTCGCCCTGGGCCTGGAGCGATGCGGCGGTGCCGGTGCTCGACCTGCCGCTGTTCCTGCTGCTGGCGATCGTCGGTTTTCTCTTCCTCGCCATCGGGCGGGTGCGCCAGCGCTCGCGCTTCATCGCCAATTAGCCCGCCGGCGCGAACCGCCGAAGCCACCCCTCGCGCAATCGCTCCGTCATCCCCATATTGGAGCGCGAGACGTTCGAGCCCATGCCGGACGAGTTGCGGGCGCACGGTCAGCCCGGCTTGGTCCAGGCGGCCGCGACGGCCTCCTTCACCCCATGAGCGCCCGGCGCCTGCCGAATCCCGGCGATGCGCGGCGCAGACGAGGAGCCCGCCATGTTCTGGTCGAAGAAGTCCCTGGACCTGCCCACCGCCGCCGAAGCCCTGCCCGGCCGCGCCGAGGCGCTGAAGACCGCGCCCGCGCATTTCGTCAATCACAAAGCCTTGAAGGGTCCGTTTCCCGACGGCATCGAGACCGCCGTGTTCGCGCTCGGCTGCTTCTGGGGCGCGGAGCGCAAGTTCTGGCAGGTGCCGGGCGTCTATGTGACCGCGGTCGGCTATGTGGCCGGGCAGACGCCCAACGCCACCTATCAGGAAGTCTGCTCCGGCCGCACCGGCCATACCGAGGGCGTGCTGGTGGCCTATGATCCCGCGCAGGTGAGCTTCGCCCAATTGCTCAAGGTGTTCTGGGAAAGCCACGACCCCACGCAGGGCATGCGCCAGGGCAATGACATCGGCACGCAGTATCGCTCCGGCATCTATGTGCCCGACGCCGCCCGCCAGGCCGAGGCGCAGGCCTCCAAGGCCGCTTATGAGGCGGCGCTGAAGGCGAAGGGCTACGGCGCCATCACCACCGAGATCCGCGACGGCGGTCCGTTCTATTACGCTGAGGAAGATCACCAGCAATATCTCGCCAAGAATCCGGCCGGCTATTGCGGGCTCGGCGGCACCGGCGTGTCCTGCCCCATCGGCCTCACGGCCGCCGCCGAATAAGCCGGCGGCATGACCTTGCGTGCGGCGCCCGGGATGTGAAGATCCCGCGCGCCGCGCCTCTTTCCAAACGCCGAAGCCGCGTTTAAGCCGGGGAGCCTCTGAAGGAGCGTTCCATGGCCTTCGTCATCCCCGCCCCCGCCGTTCCCAGCCTTGCCGTAGAGGGATCGGAGGATCGCTTTCCGGTCCATCGCATCTATTGCGTCGGGCGCAATTTCGCCGACCACGCCATCGAGATGGGGCACGATCCCAATCGCGAGCCGCCGTTCTTCTTCCAGAAGAACCCGGACAATCTGATCCCGAGCGGCTCGACCATCCCCTATCCCAAGCGCACCTGCGACCTGCATTTCGAGGTGGAAATGGTGGTGGCGCTGAAGGGCGGCGGCGAGGATGTGCCGGTCGAACAGGCGCTCGACCTGGTCTATGGCTACGGCGTCGGCCTTGATCTCACGCGGCGCGATCTCCAGGGCGAAGCCAAGAAGATGGGCCGCCCCTGGGAAGTGGGCAAGGCGTTCGAGCAATCCGCCCCCTGCTCCGCTTTGGTGCCGGCGGACCGCATCGGCCATCCGGATGCCGGGCGGGTGTGGCTGAACGTCAACGGCCAATTGCGCCAGGATGGCGACCTCAACCAGATGATCTGGAAGGTGCCGGAAATGATCGCCACCCTCTCCACCTTGTTCCGCCTGGAGCCCGGCGACCTGATCTTCGCCGGCACCCCGGCCGGTGTGGGCCCCACCGTCTCCGGCGATGTGCTGGACGGCGGCGTCGACGGGGTGGCGAGCATCAGCCTCACCATCGCCTGAACCGGCGGGCGCCCCTCACCCCAGCCCTCTCCCCACCGGGGAGAGGGGGAGATTTCCCCCGCCCCTTTTCGAGCGGAGAGGGAGAGAGCACCCTCCCGCCCCACCTCTCCCCGCCGGGGAGAGGTCGCCCGTTTGCGGGCGGGTGAGGGGGGACGCCGCGCTGTGCCGAGAGACGGCGGTGTGGGTGGCAAGGCTGCCCCCTCACCCCAGCCCTCTCCCCCTCGGGGAGAGGGGGAACACCCTCCGGCACCACCTCTGCCCATCGGCGAAAGGGAAAATACCCTCCGGCCCCACCTCTCCCCGCCGGGGAGAGGTCGCCCGCTTGCGGGCGGGTGAGGGGGGACGCCGCGCTGTGCCGGGAGACGGCGGTGTGGGTGGCAAGGCTGCCCCCTCACCCCAGCCCTCTCCCCCTCGGGGAGAGGGGGAACACCCCCTCGCCGGCGCGCGGGCGGGTGAGGGGGCGACGGAGAACGCCGCAGGCCGGCTCAGCTTTTCTTAGTCAGCAGCTTCTTGGGCCGGCGCTGGCGCGCCACGTCGAACAGCGAGAAGGTGCGGTTCACATAATTGGTGACGCCCGACATGCCGTCGATATGGCGCCGCAGCTCCGGCGTCATCTCCGCCTCCACCATGCGAATGGGGCGCGAAGGGTCCACGGTCTCGAAGCGCGCATAGAACAGCGGTTCGCCGCGCTTGATGATGATGTCCTTCTTCGGCTCGTGCCACTCGAACGCCCACATGAGCTGGCGCGGCCAGTTCTCAATCGGGAACCGGCCGCCGATCAGCAGCCCCGGCAGCGGGTTCGGCCGGTAATGATTGAAGGGCGGCAGCTGGTTGATATAGATCGGCTCGTCGGCCACGAACACATAGGGCGTCATGAGCTGGATAATCGGCCGCTCGGGATGGCGCCATTCCTTCGCCGAAACGAGGCTGATCATCTGCCCGAGATGCTTGGCGCGGATGTTCGACTGGTCGCCCGCGCCATTCACCAGGCTCGGCACGCGGGTCTTCTCGTCCACATGGAAGCGCAGGTGCATGTCGATGGGGGAAACCACTTCGAACAGGCGCGCGTCATGGTCGATCACCGCCGGGCAATAGCGCACCGACTTGGGATGACGGGCGGCGGGCTCCTCGCGCACCACCTTGCGCGGCGCCTCCCAGATGAAGGTGCCCTTTTCCTGGTCGAACAGCCAGCCGACTTCCGCCACCCGGCTCGGAATCCGCACCGCATGCCCAAACAGCTTCATTTTCAAGCGTCCCGAATACCCTGGCTTTTCGGTCTAAGCACAAATCCGCCGCTTGAAAAGCCGGCGCAAGCGCGCGGGCGGAGGCCTCGCCATATTGGCGCCATCCTGCGCGCCCCATAAGACGCGACAAGACACCCGCCGCGCCGGGTGCGGGAGAGCTGTGAATGGGCACGACGCGGACGAAGGGGACGGCCGGCCAGGGGCGCGATGCGTTTTTCCAAAGCGCCAAATTCCTGCTTGGCTTGCTGGGATTCGTGGCCGCACCCGCCGGTGTCGGCATGGCGCTGCGCCTGTTCGCCCATCTGACGCTGCGTTCCTCCCTGATCTGGGCGACGCTGTCCTACCCGGTCATTATCATGATCGGCGCCATCATCGGCGTTTCGATGCTCTTCAGCCCGCCGTCCGGGGCCGTCTCCCGCGAGGGGACGCAGGCCACCGCCCTGGAGACCGATGCGGACCGCAAGCAGGACCCATTCGTGGGCTGAAGCGGCGGCGCCGCAGGCTTAGAGCCTGATCCGATCGGGTTGAAACAGGCTGATCGGCGCGTGCTCTAGCTCTCTCACCTCATATTTGCGCCTGTCCCGGGCGGAAACGCACCCGCGGGTGCTTGCGGTTGGAACCGAAGCATGGCTGCGTCGTCCTTAGACGGGGCGCCGGCAACGGCGCTCGCGCCGGTTCCACCGCCTGACCGTTCGAGACCCCGCCATGAAGCTTTTCGAATGCCAGAATTGCCGCAATCCCGTGCATTTCGACAATCGGTTCTGCGTGAATTGCGGATATCGGCTCGGCTACTTGCCGGAGAAAAACACCGTCTCCGCCGTGGAGCCGGACGGCGCGGCCTGGACCGCGCTCGCGGATCGCGCCCGCCCCTATCTGTTCTGCGCCAACGCCGAATATGACGCCTGCAACTGGCTGATCCCGGCCGATGCCGGGCGCACCACCTGCGAGGCCTGCCGCCACAATCGCACGGTGCCGGACCTGTCCATCGAGGAGAATCTGACCCGCTGGCGCAAGATGGAGCAGGCCAAGCACCATCTGTTCTATTCCCTGCTGCGCTGGGGCCTGCCCATGCCGGACCGCACGGAACAGCCGGAAAGCGGGCTCGCCTTCGATTTCCTCGCCGACGTCACCTCACCGAGCGGCGATCAGGAACGGGTGCTGACCGGCCATGACAACGGCATCATCACCATCAATATCGCCGAGGCGGACGATGCCGAGCGCGAGGCGCGTCGCGCCAGCATGAAGGAGCCCTACCGCACGCTGCTCGGCCATTTCCGCCACGAGGTGGGCCATTATTATTGGGACCGGCTGGTGCGCGACGGCGGCAAGCTCGACGGCTTCCGGGCCATGTTCGGCGACGAGCGGGCCGATTATGGCGAGGCGCTCCAGCGCCATTACGACCAGGGTCCGCCGGCCGGCTGGCAGGATGCCTTCATCAGCTCCTACGCCACTGCACACCCATGGGAGGATTTCGCCGAGACCTGGGCGCACTACCTCCATATGGTGGACGCGCTCGAGACCGCCGGCGCGTTCGGCATCAAGCTGCGGCCGAAGATCCGCAAGGCGGCGGAGCTGGCGCTGGAGGTGGATTTCAAGCCCTACCACGCGCCCAGCGCCGAGGATTTGGTGGAAGCCTTCGTGCCGCTCACGGTGGCGGTGAATTCCATCAACCGCTCCATGGGCCAGCCGGATCTCTATCCGTTCGTGCTGTCGCTGCCGGTCACGCAGAAGCTCCAGTTCATCCACGAACTGCTGGTGCGCGGCGATGAGGCGCCGCCGATCGCGCCGGCGGTGGAAAAGGCCGGACCGACCGAGGGCCGCACGCCCAGGATGGCGACCCAGCCGGGCTGACGGGCGGGAGAGACACTGGGCGGGAGATACAGGGCGGAAAAAGAAATGCCCCGCTCTCCGGGGGGAAGAGAGCGGGGCTTTGGGGTATCACCGTGGGGGCGGTGATACCTTGAAAACGCGCAGGGCCACGGGGGGTTCCGCCCTGCGCGAATTTTTTTTCTCTGTGCGCGGCTCAGTTCATGCTAGCGCGTTTGGCCCGCGTGGCGCGGGCGGACGACAGTTTCGCTTGCCCGGCCTTCACGACCGGCATCGCCGCGGCAGTCGCGCCTGCGGCCTCGCTCGACAGCGGCTGCGCCTCGCCGCCGGCGAGATGCGCCTGGGCGCGGATCTGGCGCAGCACCGGCGTCAGCAATTGATGCGCCAGGGCAAGCCCAGCCTCGGCATCGTCCTTATCAACGCCGTCCCTTACGAAATTCAGCTTCGCGCGCAGCGCGCGTTCCAGGTGATCGACGTCGTCGCGATGCTTGCCGGCCACGAGTTCCGCACCAAGCAGGCGGATAAGGTTGAGCAAGGCTGCGAGGGTGACTTTCGTAACTGCGTCGATTTCAATGGTCTGATTGGGCATATGCCTCTCCACGAGAAGACCCATGTTTCCTTTTGTTACGGCTCGCCTGCTTCGTCGAGCGCTATTATCCTCTCATTTCGCTGAATATACACGCATAGATTGAATGCATATGCCTCTTCCTAATGCATCGTGAAGGAGCAAGCTTGCGTGAAGCTGCCTTATGGTGCGTGGCACGTCACGCCCCGGCAGGCTATTTTCCGGCAATATACGGGGGTGATTATGAGCGGTCGCGAGCGGGCATTGGTGTTCTACAGCCGGGTGGATGTGGCCGGCCCCTGGGCGCAGGCCCTGCGCGACCAGATGCCGGATCTGGACGTACGGGTCGCGCCTGACATGGGCGACCCAACGGAGGTAAGATACGCCCTCGTGTGGAAGCCACCGCATGGTTTTTTCAATGAATTTCAAAATCTTGAGCTGGTGGTCAACCTGGGGGCCGGCGTCGATGCGCTGATGGCGCGGGATGATTTACCCAACGTTCCCATCACCCGCGTCTCGGACCCGGACATGGGCCGCATGATGGCCTCGTTCGTGCTCATGGCGGTGTTACGTCACGCGCGAAACATCCCCGCCTTCGAGAAGGCCCAGCGGGAGCACCGCTGGCATTATGTGCACCCCCGCACGGCCGACGAGATCACCGTGGGCGTGCTGGGACTCGGCGAATTGGGGGCGATGGCCGCGCACGAACTGGCCCGCCAGGGCTTCAATGTGCGCGGCTGGTCCCGTTCCGCCAAGGATTTGCCGGGACTCACCTGCTTCCACGGGCTTGATTCGCTCGAATCTTTCCTCGGAGCCTGCGAGATCCTGGTGGTGATGCTGCCCCTGACGGGGGAAACACACGGTCTGATCGACGCAAAACGCCTCTCCCAGCTGCCGCGCGGCGCGACCTTCATCAATGTCGCGCGTGGCCCCATCGTCGACGAGCCGGCGCTGATCGCCGCGCTGCAGTCCGGGCAGATCGGCGAAGCGACGCTGGACGTGTTCGCCCACGAACCGCTGCCGCCCGAAAGCCCGCTCTGGGCCATGGAAAACGTGCTCATCACACCGCATCTTGCCTCCGTCGCCATTCCCAAATCGGCGGCGGCGCAGATCGCGGAAAACATCCGCCGGGTGCGCGCGGGGCAAGAGGTGCTCAACCGGGTGGACCCGAACCTCGGCTATTGAGCCGAGGCGGGCGCGCCGGGGATGGCCTACGCCTTTAGGCGTTCCGCATGGTAAGCCACATGGTCGGCCATGAAGGTGGAGATGAAATAATAGGAATGGTCGTAGCCATCGCGTAGCGTCAGGGCGAGCGGAATGCCGGCCTTGGCGCACGCCTCCTCCAGCAGCCAGGGCCGCAGCCCGTCCGCGAGAAAACCGTCGGCCGCCCCCTGGTCCACCAGGAATTCGGGAAAGCGGTAGCCGTCCTCGATCAAGGCGCAGGCATCGTAGGCGCGCCATGCCGCCTCATCCGCGCCGAGATATTTCTCGAACGCCGGGCGCGACCAGCCCGCCGTGCTCGGCTGCACGATCGGCGCGAAGGCGGAACAGCTCTTGAAGCGGCCGGGATTTTTCAGCGCCAGCGTCAGCGCGCCGTGCCCGCCCATGGAATGGCCGAAAATGCCCTGGCGGGTCATGTCGCATGGGAAATGCGCGGCGATCAGCGCCGGCAAATCCTCCGCCACATAGCGCGCCATACGGTAATTTTCGGCATAAGGCGCCTGGGTCGCGTCGAGATAGAAGCCCGCGCCGGAGCCGAACTGCCAATTGTCCGGCTCGTCGGGCACGCCCGCGCCGCGCGGCGAGGTGTCCGGGCAGACGATCATGATCCCATGCTCGGCGGCGGCGCGGCGATATTCGCCCTTCTCCATCACATTGGCGTGGGTGCAGGTGAGGCCGGAGAGATACCACAGCACCGGCACGGGACCCTGTTCCGCCTGGGGCGGAACATAGACCGCGAAGGTCATGGGGCAGCGCGTTGCCGGCGAAACGTGGCGATAGACGCCCTGCACCCCGCCGAACGCCTTGGCCCGGGAGAGCGTCTCCATCAAAACAGCACCACCGAGCGGATCGACGTGCCCGCATGCATCAGATCGAAGGCGGTGTTGATCTCTTCGAGCGGCATGGTGTGGGTGATGAGGGGATCGATCTGGATCTTCCCCTCCATGTACCAATCCACGATCTTGGGCACGTCGGTGCGGCCGCGCGCGCCGCCGAAGGCCGAGCCGCGCCAATTGCGCCCGGTGACCAGTTGGAACGGGCGGGTGGAGATTTCCGCCCCCGCCGGCGCCACGCCGATGACGATGGAGGTGCCCCAGCCGCGATGGCAGCATTCCAGCGCCTGGCGCATCACATCCACATTGCCGGTGCAGTCGAAGGAGAAATCGGCGCCGCCGTCGGTCAGGTCCTGGATCGCGGAGACCACCTTGTCGGCGCCCACGTCGCGCGGGTTGACGAAATGGGTCATGCCGAACCGCTTCGCCATCTCCACCTTGGCGGGATTGATGTCCACGCCGATGATCTTGTCGGCGCCGACCATCCGCGCGCCCTGGATCACGTTGAGGCCGATGCCCCCGAGGCCGAACACCACCACGTTCGCGCCCGGCCACACCTTGGCGGTATAGACCACCGCGCCGATGCCGGTGGTGACGCCGCAGCCGATGTAGCAAATCTTGTCGAAGGGGGCGTCTTCCCGCACCTTCGCCAGCGCGATCTCGGGCAGCACGGTGAAATTGGAGAAGGTGGAGCAGCCCATGTAATGGAAGATCTCGCCGCCATCACAGGAGAAGCGGCTGGTGCGATCCGGCATCAGCCCCTGCCCCTGGGTGGCGCGGATGGAGGTGCACAGGTTCGAGCGCTGGGAGAGGCAGGTTTTGCACTGCCGGCATTCCGGCGTGTAGAGCGGAATCACA
>NCEH01000076.1 GCA_002304505.1 Rhizobiales bacterium 32-66-11
CCTGATATTAAAATTTAATTCTGGAACATCACGTAAATACGTAACCTTCTTTCCGGCGGAAACAAGGATATCAATTGTTGATTCAAGGCCCCCAAAAAAGACGTCTGAATTGCTCCTCAGTCCTTGCTGTTCGTTTTCATAATGAAGAACCCATTTCCCGAATCTATTGCTATCAGTTTCGCCGAAGCTGCTGGGCGTCGTATATAGAGGTTCTCTTGAAACAAGTATTACTTCTTCAATTTCTGGGGTATCAATTATCTTTTTAATGGCTTGGGTTATCTTTAATAAACAATTTAGAGTGCCGTCGCCTGAATTTGATTTGCTTACTACATTTAGTAGCGGCGGACAGCCTCCGCCGCCGCCAAATACGCCTATACCTTTGCCCTGAGAGGAGTAGAATTCTCTTAGGCCCCAATAAATTCTTGCTGCGTGGCTGTCCCCCAGAATAACAACAGAGGGGTTTTCACCAGTATAAAAACATCTAGACCCTTTATAGGAAAGAGAGTCGAAAATCCAACCACTCATCATTCTTTCAAATTTAAAATCCAAATCGGCAGCTTGACTCTGAACAATTGTCACAGAATTTCTAAATTTGAACCCATCACGCACATATGCAGTGTAGCCAGCGGCGCCGATAACGGACATTAACATAGCTAGAACCGTAATTTTGGCCTTGCTGTCGCCACCTGAGCGGATGGGGCGTTCGACAAAATTATATGTGAGCCAAGCCAGCGCCACTGCAAGAGCAATAGCCGCAATGCGAATGTTGAGGCTTGGAGTCTCACTCTCCATTATCCGGGCGAAAGATAGCAACGGCCAATGCCATAAATAAAGCGGAAAACTGATTAAGCCAATCCAAACGACAATATTATTTGATAGTATATTTCGATTTATCCAAGCATCAGGGCCTGCAAAAATAATCAAAATGGTACTTAAAACAGGAATTAGCGCCCACTCTCCAGGAAAATTAAATTCCTTTGTGATTCGAAGAAATCCATAGGCTAAAAGTATGCTGCCGACTAAAGAGATCGCATTTGAAAATATTGCACCGTTCGTCTTGACTAATTTTCCATAAGATAATTTATAAATAAGACCATCAAATTTTAAACTGCATTCGGTAAAATATTTACTCCTATAGAGGGCGAGCCAAGCCAAAATGCTTCCGCACAACAGCTCCCAAAATCTAGTTTGAGGCGCGTAGAAGGTGGTCGCGGAGCTTTGCCCGGCGTTGCTAAGATTCAAGGCAAACGAAATGAGGGCGATGATAATCGTAACGGTAAGCAGGTTGATTTTATTTTTCCAAAAAATCCATAAAAAAAGTGGCCATATCAGGTAAAACTGCTCTTCTATACCTAGGCTCCACAAATGTAAAAGCGGCTTTGTCTCGTACGAATTATCGAAATAACCTGCCTCCCTCCATGATACAAGATTAGGAATAAATCCGGCGCCTGCGGCAATGTGCTTGCCGAGCTGCTTGTACTCGTCCGCCAGCAGTGCGAACCAGCCAAAAGCAAAACTTGCAACGAGCACCAGCAACAAGGCTGGGAATATTCGTTTGATACGCCTAGCGTAAAAGCCAGAAAATCTGAACGTGCCCCTCTCAAGATTCTCAAATATTAATGTTGAAATCAGGAAGCCGGAGATAACAAAAAAAACATCAACACCAATGAATCCGCCTTTCATCAAATCAGGGAACGCGTGGAAAGCGACGACAGACAGCACGGCGACACCTCTCAAGCCGTCAATGTCAGGGCGATACCTGGGATGCGGCATAAACGGAGTCTGTGTTGTCATTTCGGTTTTTGAGCCTGTTTGGGCGTTTGGCGGACTGGGCGCTGCCGACCTCTCAGGCAGTTTCTAACCGTCCTGGCCGAGCGTGTCCCTGTCATGACAGGGGGCGGTTGTGCACTTTGAATTTCAAAACAGGCTCTGAGGGCCGCCCTCAGCGCGACGGCCGCGTCACCATGAAGAGCGCGAGCACCGAGAAGAAAATCCCGAGCCCGATCAGCACCACCATCGGCGCGCCCACATACCAGGACGCGCTCCAGGTGCCGATGAAGCTGGTGAGCGCCAGCAGTTTCACCGGCCAGGGAATGGCGCCGGTCTCCTGCCAGCGGGCGACGCTTGGGCCGAGATAGCGGTGGTTGAGAAGCCAGGCCTCGAACTTCGGCGAAGTGCGGGCGAAGCACCAGGCGGCGAGAATCAGGAACACCGTGCCCGGCATCATGGGCACCACCATGCCGATGGCGCCGAGCGTGAGAAACACGCAGCCCGCCGCGAAAATCGCGCGGTGCAGCAGCATCCCGCGCAGATCGGTGGGGCGCGGGCGGGGATCGGGGGAGGGCGTGGCTGGCATGTCGGGCGGGACCATCGTCCTTCAACCGGCCGAGAGCAAGCGCATCGCGGCATCCCGCTCGTGGACATAAAGCATCATCCGCACCGGCGCGCTCTGCGCCCCGCCGAGCGTGGGATCGGCGCCGACGATGCGCGCGGCGACTTCGCGCGCCTTCGGCACCAGGGCCGCGTGCACGTCCAGCCGGGCGAGGGCGAAGCCGGGAAAGCCGCTCTGGCGGGTGCCGAGCACGTCGCCTTCGCCGCGCAGGCGCAGATCCTCTTCCGCGATGGCAAAGCCGTCCTCACTCTCGCGCAGAATCGCGAGCCGCGCCTTGGCGGTCTCGCTCAAGGGGCCGCGATACAGCAGCAGGCAGGTGGAGGCCTTGTCGCCACGTCCCACGCGCCCGCGCAGCTGGTGCAATTGGGCAAGGCCGAAGCGCTCGGCATGCTCGATCACCATGATGGTGGCGTTCGGCACGTTCACGCCCACTTCCACCACCGTGGTCGCGACCAGAATGCGCGTTTCCCCGCTGGCGAAGCGGGCCATCACCGCATCCTTCTGAGCGCCGGACAGGCGGCCGTGGACGAGGCCGGCCTTGTCGCCGAAATAATGCTGCAGGCTCTCGGCGCGTTCGCTGGCGGCCGCGAGGTCGGAAACGTCGCTTTCCTCCACCAGCGGGCAGATCCAATAGCATTGCGCGCCCTGCATGAGCGCGCGCCCCACGGCGGCCACCACCTCGTCGAGCCGCTCGATGGAGACCGAGCGCGTGTCGATGGGCTGGCGGCCCGGCGGCTTTTCCCGCAGCTCGCAGCTGTCCATGTCGCCGAACAAGGTGAGCACGAGGGTGCGCGGAATGGGGGTGGCGGTCATCAGCAGCATGTCCACCGCCTCCCCCTTGCGGGCGAGCGCGAGGCGCTGTTCCACGCCGAAGCGGTGCTGCTCGTCCACGATGGCGAGCGCCAGATCGGCGAAGGCGACATCATTCTGGATCAGCGCATGGGTGCCGAGCACGAGGCCGATGCGCCCCTCCCGCAGGCCGGCAAGAATCGACTCGCGGGCGCGCCCCTTCTCGCGGCCGGTGAGGATGGCGGTTTCGATTCCCGCCTGCGCGGCGAGGGGCGCGATGGTTTCCAGATGCTGGCGGGCGAGGATTTCGGTCGGCGCCATCAGCGCCGCTTGCCGGCCGGCCTCGATCACGCCGGCGGCGGCCAGCAGCGCCACCACGGTCTTGCCCGAGCCGACGTCGCCCTGGAGCAGGCGCAGCATGCGCTTGTCCGAGCCGATATCGGCGGAGATTTCGGCCAGCGCGGTTTCCTGCGCGCCGGTGAGCGAGAAGGGCAGGGCGCTTCGCACGGCGCGAGTGATATGCCCGTCGCCGATGCTCGCCCGCCCGCCGGTCTCGATCTGCCGGGCCCGCACCAGGGCCAAGGTCACCTGATGGGCCAGCAATTCCTCAAAGGCGAGGCGCTGCCAGGCGGTGCCGGTGGGCTGCGCCTCGGCAAGGTCCGCCGGCCGGTGCACGCGATGGAGCGCATCGCGGAAGCTCGGCCAGCGGCCGTCCTGGAACAGGTCCGCCGGCAGCGCGGCGGCCGGGATCATCTCCGGCAGGTCCGGAATGCGCGCGAGCGCGGCCTCGATCGCCCGGCGCACATGGCCGGCGGCGAGCCCTTCCACCAGGGGATAAGTGGGTTCGATGGGCGGCAGCTTGGCGAGGCCGGCGGCATCGAGGATGCGGTCGGGATGGGTCATCTGCCGCATGCCGTCGTAAAGCGTGATGCGCCCGCACAGCCAGCGCGTCTCGCCCACCGGCAGCAGGCGTTCGATGCGGGTGCGGTCGATGTTGAAATGCACCACGGTCAGATCGCCGCTTGAATCGCTCACCAGCGTGCGATGGGGCGCGCGGCGGCCGGGCGGGGGCGCCTGATGGTCTTCCACAAATACCTCAACCGTCACGTCGGTATCGGGCGGGGCATCGGCGATGCGGGGGCGGGCGCGGCGGTCCACATAGCCGGACGGCAGATGGAACAGCAGGTCGATCACCCGCGGCGTCTCGCGCGCGAGCAGGCGGGCGAACGGCTTTTCCAGTTTGGGGCCGATGCCCGAAAGGCTGGTCAGGGGCGCAAAGAGGGGATCGAGCAAAGCCGGGCGCATGCGCGGGGAAAGTGGCCGAGCGCGCCGCCGCGCGCAAGAGCGTGCGATGCAGAGCATGCCATGCAAGGCGCAAGGCGCGGGAAACTTAACCACGGCCGGCGGCGTTGAACCCGGCGGAGGCGATCCCATCTTTCCAGGAAGCCGGGAATGCCACTGTCATCAAGGTGTTGGCGGCAAGGCGCGCGAAAAGCCCGCGCTAGGCGCTTTGGAAAGTGGTGTATTATGTCCGGCGAGCACTCTGTGGAGCAGGACGGCGCGATGGCGGATACCGACGCCGAGAAGCAGGAACGCATTTCGTTCGTGCTCGGCCTGCGCCATCGCGGCATCCAGGATCTGGCGGTGTTGCGCGCCATGGAACTGGTGCCGCGCGCCTTGTTCGTGGACCCGGCCTTGCGCCGGCATGCCTATGACGACGTGGCCCTGCCCATCGCCTGCGGGCAGACCATGTCGCAGCCGAGCGTGGTCGCCACCATGACCGAGGCGCTGGCGGTGAACGCCCAGCACAACGTGCTGGAGATCGGCACCGGCTCGGGCTACCAGGCGGCGGTGCTCTCCCATCTCGCCGGACAGGTGGCCACCATCGACCGCTATCGGCAGCTGGTGAGCGAAGCGCAGGTGCGCTTCAACGTGCTGGGGCTGCGCAATGTGACCGCCTTCGTGGGGGATGGGCGCACCGGGCTGCCGGCGCGCGCGCCGTTCGATCGCATCCTCATCACCGCTGCGACGGCGGAATTGCCGCAGGCCTTGGTGGATCAGTTGCGGATCGACGGAATCCTGGTCGCCCCCATGGGGGACCCGAGCGAAGTTCAGATCCTGACGCGCTTCGTCAAAGGCGCGTCCGGCCTCGTGGCCACACAGATGATGCCGGTGCGATTCGTGCCGCTTGTCGCGGGGGCAGCGGCGACTTTGTAAACAAAATGCCTCCCTCGGTGCATTGCACCGGCCGCCTTGCTCCTCTATCCACATGTCTCCGCGTCCGATGCGGAGGGAATACAGGGGACATGATGCGGCTCGGATCGCGCGGTCGCGCCGTGGGGCTCACCCTGGCGCTCAGTCTCGGGCTGGCCGCATGCGGTGGTCGCCCGCCGGGCATTCTGGTGCCGGTGGAATATACCGTGCCGGGCGCCAGCGTGGTTGAAATGGTGGTGGCCACCACCCGCGCGCCCGCCAAGAATCTCGACATGTTTTCCGGCGATCGCGGCACCACGCTGAGCTTCGCGGAGATCGCGGTG
The DNA here is from genome assembly GCA_002304505.1 of Rhizobiales bacterium 32-66-11. GTDB lineage: Bacteria > Pseudomonadota > Alphaproteobacteria > Rhizobiales > Xanthobacteraceae > NCEH01. The sequence continues at coordinate 5,719 of NCEH01000076.1, forward strand.
TCCATTCCGCCCGCCGCCAATCGCAAGGTGGGCGACGTGCAATGGCCGAAGAGCGTGCCGGGCAATCCCGCCACCGATTTCGTGACCCTGCGCGCCGACGTCCTGACCCAGAGCGCCGCGCTCGACTGGTTCAACAAGCGCGTCAAGAAGACGCCGCGCCGCCAAGCGCTGATCTTCATCCACGGCTATAACAACCGCTTCGAGGACGCCGTCTTCCGCTTCGCGCAGATCGTGCACGATTCGAATGCGCCGGTGACGCCGATCCTGTTCACCTGGCCCTCGCGCGGCAGCCTGCTCGCCTATGGCTATGACCGCGAGAGCGCCAGCTATTCGCGCGACGCGCTGGAAAAGCTGCTCGCGGGCCTGGCCAAGGATCCGGACGTGGGGGAGATTTCCATCCTCGCGCACTCCATGGGCAATTGGGTGACGCTGGAGGCGCTGCGCCAGATGGCGATCCGCAACGGCCGCATCGCGCCCAAGATCCGCAATGTGATGCTGGCCGCGCCGGATGTGGACGTCGATATCTTCCGCACCCAGTTTTCCGATTTCGGCAATCCCAAGCCCAACTTTACCATCTTCGTGTCGCAGGACGACCGGGCGCTCCAGGTGTCCAAGCAGGTGTGGGGCTCGGCCGCGCGGCTCGGGCAGGTGAACCCCGAGCAGGAGCCGTTCCGCACCGAGTTTGAGCGCGACCACATCACGGTGCTGGACCTCACCAAGCTCCAGACCGACGACAAGCTGAACCACGGCAAGTTCGCCGAAAGTCCGGAAGTGGTGCAGATGATCGGCGGCCGCCTCGCCGAGGGCCAGACCATGACCGACGGCCGCGAGGGCGTGGGCGATCGCATCATCCAGGTCACAGCCGGAACCGCGACCACCATCGGCACCGCGGCCGGCGTGGTGCTCTCCGCGCCGGCGGCGGTGCTCGATCCCTCCACGCGTGAGAATTACGGGGCCCAGATGGAAAACCTCACGGGGCAGGTTTCGGCCACGGCGGGGTCCGCGACCCATCTGCTGACCACCGTGCCGAAGGTAGAGTGATCCTCCGCGACGTTGCGTAATTGTCACACTGAAGGAAATGCTGAGGAAGGCTCGGGAGCTTAAGGCGCCGTTTACTGCTGGGGCTCTTAAGTGGCCGCATGTTCGTTGCGTGCGAGTTCGGTCACATGCTTTCTTCCCGCGAAACCTTGGGACAAAACGTCTTGGCGCGGCTCGCCATGGTCGGGCTCGTCTCCGGTGCGCTCGCCGGGTGCAGCTCGGATTCGGCGCGCTTTACCGCTCCGGGGCCGATGGCAAGCCAGGGCTCGCCGGAGGTGACGGGTTCGCTCGGCGCCGCGCCGACGGGCCGGGTCGATGCCGGTCCCATTGCCTCGGCGCCCCTGGCACCGGCCGGTCCGCCGGTCGCCTATGCTGCGCCCCCGCCGCCGCCCTCGGGTGGCCAGCCCTTGTACGGCGCGCCCAATTATGGCGCCGCGACCTATGCCGCGGCCCCGCCCGCCCCGGCGCCGACCCATACGGCGGCCCGCGCCGCCAGCCATGTGGTGACCCCGGGCGAGACCCTGACTTCGGTGGCGCAGAGCTATGGCATGACCCGGGCGCATCTCGCGCAGGTCAATGGCATATCGCCGGACGCGCAGTTGAAGATCGGCCAGACGCTCGTGGTGCCGCCGGGCACCGCCGGCAATCTGGCGCAGATCCGGCCCGCGCCGGTGGCGGCCAAGCCCAGCGTCGTCGCGGCCGCTCCGCCGCCGGTCGTCGCTCCGCCCGCCGCGGCCAAGACGCTCGCCGTCGCCAAGCCCACGACCGTACCGCCTGCGGCACCCGCCGTCGCCGCTGCAACCCCGGCTGCCACAGCGCCGGCCAAGGTGGCGTCCGCCGCCCCGGCGAAGGTCGAGACCGCCGCCAAGGTGACGCCGGCGGATGATGCCGACGATTCCGCCCGCACCCCCGGTTCCGGTCCCCAGTTCCGCGCTCCAGTGCGCGGCCGGGTGATCTCGGGCTTTGGTCCCAAGCCGGGCGGCGCCCGCAATGACGGCGTGAATTTCGCGGTGCCCGAAGGCACCGGGGTGCGCGCCGCCGAGGATGGCACCGTCGCCTATGCCGGCAACGAACTGAAGGGCTATGGCAATCTGGTGCTCATCAAGCATGCGGACGGCTATGTCACCGCTTATGCCCACAACAGCGAGCTGATGGTGAAGCGCGGCGACACCGTGCGGCGTGGCCAGATTGTCGCCAAGGCCGGCCAGAGCGGCGGCGTCTCGACGCCCCAGCTTCACTTCGAGATCCGCAAGGGCTCCCAGCCCGTGGACCCGAGCCAATATGTGGCGGGCCTCTGAGCCGAGGCCGCCCGACGCTGTTCCTCCAAGAACCACCTTCAGGCCGGGCATCGTCCCGGCCTTTTTTCGTCGGTCCGGCCCGGGGCGTGCCGTGCCTTGACGCGCGCATGACGCCCCGATAGGCCGATCCCATGACCGCGAATGCTTTCATCGTCGGGCTCGCCGGCCCCCGCCTGCTGCCGCAGGAGCGCGACTTCCTGCGGGCGCGTGCGCCCTGGGGCCTCATTCTGTTCGCACGCAATGTGGAGACGCCCGACCAGGTGCGTCTCCTGGTGGCCGAGGCGCGCGATGCGCTGGGCTGGCACGCGCCGGTGCTGATCGACCAGGAGGGCGGGCGGGTGCAGCGCCTGCGCCCGCCGCATTGGCCCGAATACCCGCCGGCCGAAGCGTTCGGCGTGCTTTATGGCCGCAGCCGCGAGGCGGGGCTGGAGGCGGTGCGCCTCAATTCCCGCCTGATCGCCGCCGATCTTTTAGACCTCGGCATCGATGTGGATTGCCTGCCGGTGGCGGACCTGCGCCGGCCCGAGGGCCACGGCATCATCGGCAATCGCGCCTATGGCGAGACGCCGGCCCAGGTGGCCGCTCTGGCGCGGGCGGCCGCGGGCGGCTTGCTGGATGGTGGCGTGCTGCCGGTGGTGAAGCATATTCCCGGTCACGGCCGCGCCCGCGTCGACAGCCATGAGCGCCTGCCGGTGGTGGACACCGACCGGGCCGAGCTGGAACGCACGGATTTCGCCGCCTTCCGTCCGCTCGCCCATCTGCCGCTCGCCATGACCGCCCATGTGGTCTATGCGGCGCTGGATGCCGAGCGGCCCGCCACCACCTCGCGCCTGGTGATGGACGAGATCATCCGCGGCTTCATCGGCTTTTCCGGTCTGGTGATGAGCGACGACCTCTCCATGGGCGCGCTGTCGGGAAGCGTGGGCGAACGCGCCGCCGCCTCCATCGCCGCCGGGTGCGACATGCTCCTGCATTGCAACGGCACGCTGGAAGAAATGGCTGAGGTGGCGGACAATGCCCCGCCGCTCGCAGCTCTCGCCGCCGAGCGGGCGGACCGGGCGCTGGCGCTGCGCGTCGTGTCCGACCGGTTCGATGCGATGGAGGCGCGGCTTCGGCTCGCCAGCCTGTTGGGAGTATCCAGATAAGGCCATGTCCACCGCGCCCGACACCCCCGACTTCGCCGAGGACAGTCCCGCCTCGGCCGGGGATGGCGCTTTCGTGGTGGATATCGACGGCTTCGAGGGCCCGCTGGACCTTCTGCTCGCCCTCGCGCGCACCCAGAAGGTGGACCTGACGCGGCTGTCCATCCTGGCGCTAGCGGACCAATATCTCGCCTTCATCGACGCCGCCCGCAAGGTGCGGCTGGAGCTGGCCGCCGATTATCTCGTGATGGCCGCCTGGCTCGCCTATCTCAAGTCGCGCCTGTTGCTGCCGCTGCCGCCGCAGGAGGATGGGCCGAGCGCTGAGGAGATGGCGGCCGCCTTCGCCCGGCGCCTGCGCCATCTGGAGCGCATCCGCCAGGCGGCGGCGCGGCTGATGGCGCGCGAGCGGCTCGGCCGGGACGTGTTCCCGCGCGTCGTGCCGGAACGCCCGCGCGGCACGGACCAGCCGGTCACCTATACCGCGACCTTGTATGATCTGCTGTCCGCCTATGCGGCCCAGCGGCAGAAGCAGGCGCTGTCCTATGTCACGCTGAAGACGCGCGCGGTCTGGTCGCTGGCCGAGGCGCGGGCGCGGCTGGAACGCCTGCTCGGCGGGGTTGCGGGCGATTGGATGCGTCTCGACCACTTCCTGCTAGACTATCTCACCACGCCCGAGCAGCGGGCGACGGCGCTGGCCTCCAGCTTTTCGGCCAGCCTGGAGATGGTGAAGGACGGGACATTGGACATTCGCCAGGACGCGCCCTTCGCCCCGCTCTGGTTGCGCAACCGCACGCGGGAGGGGGGCGAGGCATGAACCGCGCCGCGCCGCGCGTCGATCTGTTCGACGCCCGTCCCGAGGACGAGCGGGCGCTGGCGCTCGCCCGCGATCTGCGGATCGTCGAGGCGCTGCTGTTCACCTCGGCGATGCCGCTGGACGCCGCATCCCTGCGCCCGCATCTGCCGGCCGATGCCGATATTGCGGCGCTGATGGACGCATTGACCGCCGATTACGCGCGCCACGGCGTGAATGTGGTGAAGGTGGCCGGCGGCTGGATGCTGCGCACGGCGCCGGACCTCGCCCATGTGGTGGCCGCCGGCGCCCCGGAGCCGCGCAAGCTCTCGCGCGCCGCCATCGAGGTGCTGGCCATCATCGCCTATCACCAGCCGGTGACGCGGGCGGAAATCGAGGAGATCCGCGGGGTCTCGACCTCCAAGGGCACGCTCGACGTGCTGCTGGAAAGCGGCTGGGTGCGCCTGCGCGGGCGCCGCAAGGCGCCAGGGCGGCCCGTGACATATGGAACCACGCCCACCTTTCTGGTCCATTTCGGGCTCGACGGCGTGCAGGATCTGCCCGGCCTGGACGAACTGAAGGGCGCGGGGCTGCTGGACGGGCGCATCCCCTCCGGCTTTTCCATCCCGCTGCCGTCCGACGAAGACACGCTGCGTGAGGATGAAGATCCGCTGGAGGCTGACCCTCTGGACTTTGCCCTTGCACCGCCGCCGCAGCCGGGCGACGAGGACGAGCAATGAATATCGAGACCAAGACCGTGCGCCAGCGAACCCCCGCCGCCTTCGCCAAGGGCCTGAGCTTCGAGGATGTGCGCCTGTCCTACGGCGACGTGGAGGCCGTGCGCGGCATCACGTTGCACGTGCGGCCCGGCGAGGTGCTGTGCCTTCTGGGCAATTCCGGCTGCGGCAAGACCTCGCTGCTGCGCCTCGCGGCGGGCATCGAGCGGCCGGACAGCGGACGCATCGCCGTCGACACCATCGAGATGGCCGGACCCTCCGCCTTCGTGCCGGCGGAGCGGCGCGGCATCGGGCTGGTGTTCCAGGATTATGCCCTGTTTCCGCACCTCACCAACCTGCAGAACGTGATGTTCGGCCTTTCCGGCCTGCGCAAGTCGGAAGCCGAGGGGGAAGCGCTGCGCGCGCTCGCCCGCGTCGATCTGGAGCGCTATGCGGGCGCCTATCCCCATGAATTGTCCGGCGGCCAGCAGCAGCGCGTGGCGCTCGCGCGCGCGCTGGCCCCGCGGCCCGGCATCCTGCTGCTGGACGAGCCCTTCTCTGGCCTCGACCGGCGCCTGCGCGACCAGGTGCGCGCCGACACGCTGGCGGTGCTGCGCGATGCCCGCGCCACTTGCATCATCGTCACCCACGATCCCGAGGAGGCGATGCGCCTGTCGGATCGCATCGCCCTGCTGCGCAATGGCGAACTGGTGCAGGTGGGGCCGCCGGAAGAGCTGTATCGCGCGCCCCGCGACCTTGGGGCGGCGCGCTTTTTCTGCGAGCTGAACGAGATGGACGCGATGGTGCAGGGCGGATGGGTGAACAGCCCGCTCGGCAGCTTCCCCGCCCCACAGGGCACGGCGGACGGCGCGGCCGTGCTGGCGGTGCGGCCGCAGGGCATCTCGCTGACCGCCAATCCATGCGGAATTCGCGGCCGGGTGGTGGAGCGGCGGTTCCTCGGCGAGCTTGATCTCGTCGAAGTGATGGTGGCGGGGCGCGACCGTCCGGTGGTGGCGCGGCTGCGCGCGCCGCCGGGCGCGGTGCCCGGACGGGATGTGGGCGTGATGGTAGACCCCTCCGAAGTCCTTGTTTTCGCCGCTTCCGGGGGATAACGCTGGATTTTGGGCGCGCCTGCCGGGCGGATGCCGCAAGGTGAGTGGAACGACTCTGCCGATCGGGAAAAGTCGTTCAACTTTGCCGGGACATGCTCTAGAGTCGCTGGCATGAGAGCGGCGCAAAGCCGCGTGATCGGCGCCGTGCGCGCGACGTTTTTGGAGGACGTGGTATGGGTTCGTTGAGCATCTGGCACTGGATCATCGTGCTGGCCGTGGTGCTCCTCCTGTTCGGTCGCGGCAAGATCTCCGACCTGATGGGCGACGTGGCCAAGGGCATCAAGTCCTTCAAGAAGGGCTTGGCCGAGGATGAGACGCCCGCACCGGCCGCCACGCCGGAAGCGCCGCGTCCGATTCCGCACCAGGCATCGCCTGCACCCGAGGCAGAGAAGAAGGCCGTCTGAGGCTTCATTCGGGCGCGAGAGGAGGCCGCGGCTGAGCCGCAGGCATTGAGCCGTCATGTTCGACATCGGCTGGTCTGAGCTCATGTTGATCGGCGTTGTCGCGCTGATCGTCATCGGGCCCAAGGAATTGCCATCGGTTCTGCGCACCGTGGGGCGCACGGTCACCAAGCTGCGCCGCATGGCGGGCGAGTTCCAGGGGCAATTCCAGGATGCCCTTAGGGAAGCTGACCTGTCGGACATGCGGAGCGAAATCGGCAACATTGCCGAGAGCGCGAAATCCTCATTCCCCGGCTCGGACGTGTTCGACCCGCTGCGCAGCATCCGCGAGGAGATTCGCACCACCGTCGAGGGCGTGGCCAAAGACAGCGTGGCCAAGCCGGCCCTGCCCGTCGATACGCCCGTTGTGGACGTGCCGGCGGTGACCAAGACCCTCTCGCCCCATGAAGCTGCCGCCATGAGCGCGGCGGCCGCGATCACCGCCGCCACCGCGCAGATCGCGCTTCCCGCGCAGGCCATGCCCGCGCACGCCGTTCCCGCGCAGGCCATGCCCGCGCACGCCGTTCCCGCGCAGGCCCTTCCCGCGCAGGCCGCGCCCGATGCGGCTGCCGCCGCGGGATCGACGCCCGTTCAGGCCGCGCCCAGTGTTGCCGCGCCCACCGTCGCCGTTTCCAGCGAGCCCCTCGTGCCTTTACCGCCTCCCGCCGCCGAACCCGTCCTTCTCGCCCCGCCCCCTGAGGCGGTGCAACTGTCCGCACCCTCTTCCGAGACGGACGGGCCGCGGACATGAGCACGGACGAAATCGACGCCTCGAAGGCACCGCTCATCGAGCATCTGGTCGAGCTGCGCGCGCGCCTGATCAAATCGGTGATCGCGTTCCTGATCGCCTTTTTCATCTGCTTCATGCTGGCGAAGCAGATCTACAACATCCTGCTGTGGCCCTATGAGTTCGCCTCCGGATTTTCGTCGAGCGTGAAGCTCATCTATACGGCGCCGCAGGAATTCCTGTTCACCCAGATCAAGCTCGGCATGTTCGGGGCGGCGTTCATCTCCTTCCCGGTGGTGGCGACGCAGGTCTACATGTTCGTGGCGCCGGGCCTCTACAAGCACGAGAAAAACGCGTTCGTTCCCTATCTGGTGGCGACGCCCATCTGCTTCCTGATCGGCGCGGCGTTCGTCTATTTCGTCGCCATGCCGCTGGCCATGACCTACTTCCTGGGCATGCAGCAGGTGGGCGGCAACGGGCAGGCAGAAATTTCGCTGCTGCCGAAGGTGAGCGAATATCTCTCGCTGATCACCACGCTGATCCTGGCGTTCGGCATCTGCTTCCAACTGCCGGTGATTCTCACGCTCCTGGGGCAGGTCGGCGTGGTGACGTCGGAGATGCTCACCAAGGCGCGGCGCTATGCCATCGTCGGCGTGTTCATCCTGGCTGCCGTGCTCACCCCGCCGGATGTCATCAGCCAGCTCTCTCTTGCGATCCCGACGCTGGCTCTCTACGAGATTTCGGTCTATCTGGTGCGCATCGTCGAGAAGCGGCGGAACGCGGCCGAGGCAGCCCGCGCGGCGGCCGAAGCGGCGGACTGAGGGTCTCGGGCGCATCCCACACTGTTCGGGCGAGGGATGAAGCCTCACCGTCCCCAAGGGGCGGGGGGCGCCGTCGCCTTATCGCGGCGGAGCCGGTTTCATGCACGATATCAAATGGGTCCGCGAGCAGCCCGAAGGCCTCGTTGAGGCCCTGACGCGCCGCCGCGTCGATGGGGCGGAGGCGACCGCCCTGCGCGACAAGCTGCTCGCCCTCGACGAGCAGCGCCGCGCCACGCTCACCACGCTGGAAGGCCTGCTCGCCCGCCGCAATGCGGCGTCGAAGGAAGTCGGCCAGGCCAAGGCGGCGAAGGACGAAGCCCGCGCCGCCGCCCTCATGGAGGAAGTCGGCCGGCTGAAGGTGGATATTCCGGCCCTGGAGCAGGAAGCAAAAGCGCTGGACGCCGCACTCAGCACCGAGCTTGCCGCCATCCCCAACGTGCCGCTGGACAGCGTGCCCGATGGCGCGGACGAGCACGACAATGTGGAGAAGAGCGTCTCCGGCACCAAGCCCACTTATGATTTCGCGGCGAAGCAGCATTTCGAGGTGGGCGAAGGCCTCGGCATGATGGATTTCGACACGGCGGCGAAGCTTTCGGGCGCGCGGTTCGTGGTCAACAAGGGACCGCTGGCGCGCATGGAGCGGGCGCTGGGGCAGTTCTTCCTGGACGTGCATACGGAAGAGCACGGCTATACGGAAGTGAACCCGCCGCTTTTGGTCGGCGATGACGCCATGTTCGGCACCGCCCAGCTCCCCAAGTTTGAGGAAGATCAGTTCTTCGCCGCCTCCAGAGTAAATTGGAAGAATTCGGACAGCATCCTGGATTCGCCCGGTTCCGAATGGTTGATGCAGAGCTTGCGCCCGAGCGAGCTTCGCGAATTGGCAAGCCGCATCTCGAATATTTCATCCGAGCAAGAAGATGCCTTCTTGGCGGGTGAAGCTGGCAGTCTCGTTACCCGAACCTTCCTGGATGCCACGAATGCCGCGGAAGTGGGCCGTCGCCGCTGGCTCATCCCCACCGCCGAAGTCCCGCTGACGAACTTGGTTCGCGAATCCATCCTGTCCGAGGAAGAACTCCCCCTGCGCCTCACCGCCTGCACGCCGTGCTTCCGGGCCGAGGCGGGGTCGGCGGGGCGCGATACGCGCGGCATGATCCGCCAGCACCAATTCACCAAGGTGGAGCTGGTCTCCATCACCGCGCCGGAAAAATCGCTGGAGGAGCACGAGCGCATGCTCGCCTGCGCCGAGGCGGTGCTGAAGAAGCTGGACCTGCATTATCGCGTGATGACGCTCTGCACCGGCGACATGGGCTTCGCCTCGCAGAAGACCTATGACATCGAGGTCTGGCTGCCGGGGCAGGGGATGTATCGCGAGATTTCCTCCTGCTCGGTGTGCGGCGATTTCCAGGCCCGCCGCATGAACGCCCGCTATCGCCCGGCGGACAGCAAGAGCCCGCGCTTCGTCCACACGCTGAACGGCTCCGGCGTCGCCGTCGGCCGCGCGCTGGTGGCGGTGCTGGAGAATTACCAGCAGGAGAACGGCGCCGTCGCCGTGCCGGAGGCGCTCGCGCCTTATATGGGCGGGCTCAAGGTGATCGAGAAATTGAAATAGGGCGTTCGGTCCGGCGCGGCCCCCGGCGCGGCCCCCGGCGCGGCCTCTGGCGCGGCTGTGGTCCGCGCCATGGCGAATACCTCCTGCTTTCGTTGCAGCGGGCGCCCACTCCGGGTAAGCAGCGCACTTCGGGCGCCGCCGGCCGACCTTGGCCCGTGCGCGGCGCCGCGCGCCATTTCACGCGACCGGAGCCGGCCGGCCGCACATGAGGACCCTTCCCATGCGCATCCTGGTCACCAATGATGATGGCATCCACGCGCCGGGGCTCGATGCATGCGCGCGCATCGCCCGCGCCCTGTCGGACGACGTGTGGGTGGTGGCGCCGGAGACCGACCAGTCGGGCGTCGCCCATTCACTCTCGCTCAGCGATCCGCTGCGCCTGCGGCAGGTGGAAGATCAGCGCTTCGCGGTGAAGGGCACGCCCACCGATTGCGTCATCATGGCGGTGCGCCACCTCATGGAAGGCAAGGCGCCGGACCTCGTGCTGTCGGGCGTCAATCGCGGGCAGAACATCGCCGAGGACGTGAGCTATTCCGGCACGGTGGCGGGCGCCATCGAGGGCACCATCCTCGGCATTCCCTCCATCGCCTTGTCGCAGGCGTTCGGCCCGGCGACGCGCGCCAACCCCTCCTACGACACCGCCGAGGCGCATGCGCCGGAGGTGATCCGCACCTTGCTGAAGGAAGGCATCCCGGCCGGCATCCTGGTGAATGTGAATTTCCCGGATCGTCCGCCGCAGGATGTGCAGGGCATCGCCGTGACCGCCCAGGGCCGGCGCGACCAGAACCTCATGCGCATCGAGGCGCGCCAGGACGGGCGCGGCAATGCCTATTATTGGATCGGCTTCGAGCGCCGCGTCTTCGGCACCGTGCCGGGCTCGGACCTGCGCGCGCTCGACGAGGGCCGCATCTCCGTGACGCCGCTGCGGCTCGACATGACCGACGAGCCCTTCATGACCCGCCTTGCGCAGGTGTTCGAGGAAAAGTAGCCCCACGGCTCACGCCGCGCGGCTGTCGCCGCTCGGCCTTTCTTATCCCGGCCGCTGATCTCTCGAAAAATAGCGGCCGCGCGGGCGCGGGGCCGGCACTGGCCAGCGCGCTGAAAAAGCGACTATAAGCATCGGCGCGGACGGGCTTCCAAAGGCTCGGCCGTGCTTTGCTGTTGCGCGCGCCGGATCGCGCGGGAGGATGCCATCGTGACGGGAACCGAGAAATCGAGCGCAGGGCTGGATGTGCGCCGCAGGCGCATCCTGTTCCGGGCCTGGCATCGCGGCACGCGCGAGATGGACCTGCTCATGGGCCGTTTCGCCGATGCCGAGATCGAGACCCTCACCGAGGACGAAGTGACCGCGTTTGAAATCCTGATCGAGGTGGAAGACCCCGACCTGATTTCCTGGATCGGCGGCAATGTGCCGGTGCCGCCCGAGCATGACACCGAGATATTTCGCCGGCTCCAGGGCTTTCATCTGTCCGGCCGGGGCGTGCCGCGCGGGCTCTAGCGCCGGTCGCTTTTCCTCCCTTTTCCCTTCGAGATGCCGGACCCTCGGGGTCCGCAGGACGGGCGCCGGTTCGCCCGCCCGCGCAATTGGAACCGATCCGTGAAGCGTCCCCGTCCCCTTGCCGAAGACATCGCCCCCGGCGTTCCGCTGACCCTCTCGCGCGTGCCGGATGGGCTGGAAGGCCTGATCGTCGCCGATCTCGCGCGGTCCCTCGCCGCCAAGAAGAATGCGCCATGGCCGAGCCTCGTGGTGTTGTGCCGCGATGGCCAGCGCATGGCGGCGCTGGAGCGGGGACTGGCCTTCTACGCGCCCGAACTGGAGGTGCTGACCTTCCCCTCCTGGGATTGCCTGCCCTATGACCGCGCCTCGCCCAATGGCGCCATCGTGGCGCGGCGCATGTCCACGCTGGCGCGGCTCGCCCGCGTGCGCGGCGGAGAGGCGAGCGTCCTGCTCACCACGGTGAACGCCAGCGTGCAGCGCGTGCCGGCGAAGGAGGTGCTCGCCGCCCAGTCGCTCGCCGCCAAGCCCGGCAATGCCATGGCGCTGGAAGGCATCGTGGAATGGGCCGAGCGCAACGGCTATCTGCG
>NCEH01000077.1 GCA_002304505.1 Rhizobiales bacterium 32-66-11
CGAACGGCCCAAGTCTAGGGAGGAAACGCCCAAGGAGGGCAGCGACACAGCGACGCCAATCGCCATGTCGCAATGCAGCAATAGCCCATTGCGGTGCCAAAAATCAAGTGGTCGTTTGTCGCACTCTTGTATACCAGGGCAACCCTTTGATAAATAAGGAGTTCTGGTTCCTGAAGCGGTACGCGGAGGGCGATTTTTGAAGCTGTGGTGGGCAAAATAATCAATTCAATCCTGCCGAAAGGGCTCAAATCTCGCCAGTGCGGCGCACGCGTGTCATTTGAGCCACAGGTTTTGGGCCGAAAAGAACACGTGAAACGGCGTATCGGGGTGCCTGGTTACCGTCTTCGAGAGGTGGCAGCATCGCAGCGCAAGCCGATGCGCGCGCTTGTGAGGGGTTGGCCGGTTTCGCCGGTCGAATCGCCCGAATGGGATAAAGGCGGCGTGAGGGACATGCCGGCGAGACGGGGCAACCCGATCGCGAAATAGATCGGCGCGAAACAGATCGGGCGCCGCGCCATAAGGGGCCTGATCGCCGAGCCGAGGATTTAAGAGGGGAAGACGGCCGCAAAGGCCGCAAAAGAAAGGGGCCGCTCACGAATTTCGGAGCGGCCCAAGTCTAGGGAGGAAACGCCCAAGGAGGGCAGCGGCATCGCAGCAAGCAATACCGCGCCGCATCAATATGGGCTCCTTCCCCATCAGCATCAAGCGGGCACCCTGCTCATATTTTAAGCGTGCTCAGAAAGTAAACTTCTAAGCATTTCCAAAGACTTGCGATTTCCCGCTTAATGCGGGAGCGACTTTACCGAAGGAAATGCCGCGGAATTCACCGCGCCCGCCTCCGCCAGGCCTGTGCCGGCACGGCGTCGATTCTAAATCCTTTGAACCTGCGTGCCGCCTGCATCCCGCGCTGGGGCATCGCCGCTCCCGGCGCCCGCCCGGGTGATGCTGGGTGCAACGCGCCTTCTCCTGCGGCGCGAGTTGCTCTAAGCAGGGCGCGCCCTTCGGAGAGCCGCCCATGACCGCCGTCGCCATTGATGCCTTCGTTCATCAGCTCGCAACGGATTCGGGCCGCGCCATCCTGCCGTTCTTCCGCACCGCCATAGGCGTGGAAGACAAGAGCGGCGGCACCGCCTTCGATCCGGTCACCGAGGCCGACCGCGCCGCCGAGCAAGTGATGCGCCGCCTCATCAATGCGCATTTTCCCGGCCACGGCATCATCGGCGAGGAATTCGCCAATGAGCGCACCGACGCCCCCTATGTGTGGGCGCTCGATCCCATCGACGGCACGAAATCCTTCATCGCCGGGCTGCCGGCCTGGGGCACGCTGATCGGCCTGCTGAAGCACGGCAAGCCGGTGTACGGCATGATGCACCAGCCCTTCATCCAGGAGCGGTTCTTCGGCGATGGCGCCTCGGCCCATTACCAGGGACCAGCGGGCGCGCGGGTGCTCACGGCGCGCGATTGCGGGCGGCTGGAAGACGCCGTGCTGTTCACCACCAGCCCGCGCCTGATGAACGGCGCCGATCGCGCGGCGTTCGAGCGGGTGGAGGAAAAGGTGCGCCTCTCGCGCTATGGCGGCGATTGCTATGCCTATTGCATGGTCGCCGCGGGCCTCGTGGACCTGGTCATCGAAACCGGCCTTCAGGACCATGACGTGATCGCCCTGGTGCCGATCATCGAGGGCGCCGGCGGAATCGTGACCAGCTGGGAGGGCGGCTCGCCGGTGGCCGGCGGGCGCGTGGTCGCGGCCGGCAGCGCGGCGGTTCATGCCCAGGCGCTCGCTATCCTCAACGGCTGAGGCGCCTCAATAGGGCGCGCTGCCGGGGATGAACGCGTCGAACGCGGCCCAGAACTGGGCGCGGAAGATGTCGCGCTCCATCAGGATCTCATGCCGGCTCGCCGGCACCACCACCTGCGCGCCGGCGATGAGCCGCGCCGCCAGATGCTCGATGGCGGCGTTGGAGACGACCGAATCGGCCCCGGCGGCGACGATCAGCAGCGGCTGGCGGATGCGGCGCACGGTTTCCGGCGCCGTCAGATGCGCCATGCACGCGTAGGCGGCGTTCATCCAGCCAATGGTCGGTGCACCGAGGCCGAGCTGGGGATGGGCCTCCACGATCTCCGCCGCGCGCGCATAGCGCTTGGGGTCGGACGTGACGGGATTGCCCGCGAACGGGCCGGCGGTGCTGGCGCGGCTTCCGCCGCCGGGCACGAAGGCGCCGGCGAAGCCCAGGTGCGCCAGGAATTTGGCTGCGGGCCGCAGCACCGAGGACAGCCGCACCAGCTGCAATTCCACCATGGGCGAGGTGATCACCGCCCGATCGAACCAGCGGTGCCCGGCCAAGACCGTTTCCAGGAAGATTGCGCCGCCCATGGAATGGGCCAGGGCAAAATGGGGCGCCGGGCAATCCGGCAGCACCACGTCCCGCACGAATGCGGCCAGATCGCGCTGATAATCGGCGAAGCTTGCCACATGGCCCTTGCGCGGATTGCGCAGCAGGCGCTCCGAGCCGCCCTGTCCGCGCCAGTCAAGAATCGCCACGGCGAAGCCGCGCGCGCGCAGATCGCGCACCACCTCGAAATATTTCTCGATGAATTCGGTGCGGCCGGACAGGATGGTCACGGTGCCACGCCGCGGGGTCCCCTCCAGCGGCAACCAGCGGGCGAAGCGAATGCGGATGGCATCGTCGCTCGTCACATGGCCGCTCACGGCGCCTTCGGGGATCGGATTTGAAGCTGTCGGGTAGAGGGTCATGACGCGCGCCGGCCCGAGAAACTGCACAGATGCTTTAGGCCGGGCCGCGCGCCTCTCCTGTTGGAAAAGGCGGGAACGACCGGCGTCTCAGTGCGATACACGCTCCTCGGCCGCGCGACAACGCATGCTCAATAGCGCTTGTCGCCGAAGCCGATCACCACCACGCCGCTGATTTCGCCGGTCGCGGCATCAACCACCAGGCGCACGCGCTCCCGCCGCGGCCCCGTGGCCTCGCAAATCACGTTGCCGCCCTTCTGGTGAACATCGGAGAAGTGGGAGAAGCCACGTGCCCGCAGGCTCTCCAGCAGGGCCGCGAGATTGGCCGGCTGCTTCTTGTGCGGCACGGGGCCGAGATAGGGCGCATAGGCCGGTGCCGTGGTGGCAACGCCAGCCGTCGAACCGTCGCGAAACGGAGCGCCCAGGCTGAGCCCCACCACCTGCGCCTGCGCCTGCCCAGCGAACAGCGCGGTCATCATCAGCACGGCGGCCATGCCGGGGGCAATAGGGTGCCACATCCGCATATCTCCCGCAGAGAGTGCGTGATTAAGGCCGGCGCCCCATTCCGACTTACCGATTATAGACCGAGTGGGTGAATGCGCGCCAACGGCGCTGTTCAGGCATTGTTCATGTCCGTGGCCTGCGGTGTTCCGCCCCTTGACGCGGAAAATGCACATTCCCACATGCCTCAAAGCGCCGGTCATCGCGACGGCGCGTTCATCGGACCCGGCTTCGGCGGGTCCTGCATGTCGCTTGAGGAGGATATGCTATGCGTCTTGATCTTGCCCCCCTGTACCGTAACACCGTCGGCTTCGATCGCGTGTTTTCGCTTCTCGATGCCGCCGGCGGCGTCGAGGCGGCACCCACCTATCCGCCCTATAATATCGAGCGGACGGGCGAAAATGCGTATCGCATCACGGTCGCCGTCGCCGGCTTCACCCCGGCCGAACTGGCGATCGAGGTGAATGAGAATGTGCTCACCCTGCGGGGTGAGAAAGCCGCCGAACCGGCGGCGGAGAACGCGCAGGTGCTGTATCGCGGCATCGCCGCCCGTGCCTTCGCGCGACGCTTCCAACTGGCGGACCATGTGGAAGTGAAGGGCGCGAGCCTGGAGAACGGCCTGTTGCACGTGGAACTGGTGCGCAATATTCCCGAGGCGAAGAAGCCCCGGACCATTGCCATCACCTCCGGCGCGCCCACCCAGGTGCTCGAAGCCAAGGCGGCCTGATCGCCTCGGCGGGCCATCGGCGCTCCGGCGAAAGCCGGGGCGCTTCAAAGCGCTTCAGCGTTTCGCGGAAACGGAAAAGCGCTCGATCTTTGTGGTTCAACGCGTTTTCTTCAGGTGGAGTGAATTTGGGTTCCGCGTGAAGAGGCGTCAGACGGCGTGCCGCACGGCGCGCCGTCTTGCCACCCGCATTGGGTTACGGCGGCGGGGCCTGGGCGGGAGTGCGGTCGTCCACCGGCGGCGCCCCCACCGGGGCAGCGGCCGCTGCGGCAGTGGCGGCCGCGCCGGGAGGCCAGGAATAATCGTCTGCGCGGCCAGGCACCACTGGCATCGGCGTGCCTTCCAGCAGGGCGCGCGCGGCTTCGTTTGGCTGTAGCTTCACCGCAATGGGCGCGCTGGCCGATGCCGGACCGCCGGCAAGGGTGCTGGCGCCGCGCGCAATGTCGCTGAGCGACAGCGGCCCAGACCTGCCGTCCGCGCCCTGAGGTTCTTCGATTCGCGGAGCCTCGGAGAGAAAACGCGTCAGATCCTTCTGGGTGAAGAAGGCGAGCTTGCGCGCACCGGCGCGGGTGAACCGGACCCCGTCGTTGAACCTCAGGCGCCGCCGCTGCCCATCCACCGCCGCGCCGGAGGCGGCGTATTTCCCGTCGTCGTCGACGAAGCCATCCCAGACCGGCGCGAACACGACGCCGGCGCGCACGGCCTGCGCCCGCAGCACGTCGTTCAGCTTCTCGTAATCGGCGAACAGCGCGGGGTTCTGCACCGGCGCGAGGCCCACCAGGATGATGTTTCCCGTGCGGGTGCGGAGGGCCCCGAGCACATCGGCGACGCGCTTGGCATAGAGTTCCTGCCAGCGATCGGTCAGCGGCTCCACCTTGGTGTCGCCGTCCGCGATCGGCTGAAGATCGTTGGACCCCAGGGCGAGCACCACGCCATTGGGGCGCGCGGCGCCGATCGCCTCCGGTCCGCGTCAGTCCCTGGGCCAGCTGGGCGGCGGTCCGGTCGCCGAGAATCAGCACGAACTTCGTGGGCGGCTGCTTCTTGCCCTCCACCGCATCGGCGAGCGAGGCATGGACCACGCCTTCGGGTTCGGGCGGCGGGGCGACCCGCTTGGGGGCGGGCGGTTGCACGGGAACGGTCTGGCGCGGCGGGGCGAACCATCCGCCGAACAGATTGAACGGCGGGGCCGCACCGGCACCGGGGACCACGGCCGGCGGACGCAGATCCTGCGCCGTCGCGCGCGTGGACAAGCCCGGGAGCGCGAGGCTGAGCATCGCAATGGCCAAAAGGGCAAGGGCGAAGGGGAAGACCAAGCGGACAGGGCCGGTCCGCGCGCGCCATTTGGGCGCAAAGGCTGCAAGCGCGCGGACCCGCCTCGCCCATGCGGCCAGGCCGGGGCGGAGCACAAGCGCAAGGTGCGGCTGCAAGCGTATCATGTCTCAGCTTTGGCGCAGGAGGGCGGCTGTTTCAAGACCGCGATTCCGGGTGCTGGCGCGCGCACCGCGCGAATCCGGCCGGTGGCAATAAAAAGGCCGCCCCGTGAGGCGGCCGTTTCAGACGCAAAGCGCTTTCGGGCGATGTAGATGCGGATCGCTCCAGCACTCCGGGGAGTAGCAGAACTCCAAGTCCAGCCAGATCAGCTCGAATTCGGATAATCAGAGCACTGAGCGCCAGCGGGAGACGAAGCTCGTCTCGAAGGCGCATCAGGATTAACCGCCCGGCCAGTGCGCCGGATCTGGGACATCCAATCCGCGAGATCAGTTGAGCTTGGCCTTCACGTCGGAAATCGCGCTGCCGATGAGCCGCTCGGCCAGATTTCCGGTGACGCTGCCGGTCAACAGGTGCTCGGCGGCCTTCACGGCGGCGTCGGCGGCGAAGGCCTTGACGTCGGCGACGGCCTGGCTTTCCGCCTGCGCAATCTTGTCTTCCGCCATGCGGGTGCGGCGGGCGATGAAATCTTCCAGCTTGGCCTTGGTCTCGGCGGCGAGGCGCTCGGCTTCGGCCTTGGCGGCGGTGACGATGGATTCGGCTTCCGCCTCGGCCTCGCGCTGCTTGCGCTTATATTCGGCCACCAGCTTCTGGGCTTCTTCCTTCAGGCGCCGGGCTTCGTCCAGCTCCGCGGCGATGCGGGTGCCGCGGCTGTCGAGGGCGCCGGCGATGGTGCGATGGACACCGGCATATAGTAGGATCGCCACGAAAACGACGAAGGCAATGGCGACCCAAAGCTCCGCGAGTTGCATCTCGTTCATGGCAGTCCTCGATCGCCCGTCGTCTCGATTTCAATCCCCTGAGGTGCCTGGTGCACCACGAGGGCTCTGCTGGGGTGCTGGGTTCAGGCGGCCTTGCGGCTGAGCACCTGATCCACCGCGCTTTCGGTGTCCTGCTGGGCGGGCGTGGTGCCGACCAGGGTGTTCACGATGGTCTGCGCCGTGTCCACGGCGATGCCGCGCACATGGGACAGGGCATTGGTCTTGGTGGTGGAGATGCGCGCCTCCGCCTCTTCGAGCTTCACCGTCAGGGCCGCTTCCAGGCTCTTGCGGTTGGTCTCGGTCTCGGCATTGAGGCGGTTGCGGGCCTCGCCGGCAATGGCGTTGGCCTTGCCGCGCGCTTCCGTCAGCGCCTTTTCATAGGCGATCTGCGCGGCTTCGCTCTCGGCGCGGCGCTGGGACGCCTCGGCCAGATCGCGGGCGATCCGGTCATGACGTTCCTCCAGGATCCGGCCGATCCGGGGCAAGGTGACCCGGCTCATCAGGAAATAGAGGACGCCGAAGCTCACGGCCAGCCAGGCCAGCTGCGAGCCGAAGGTTGCGGGATTGAACGGCGGGAAGCCGCCCTTGTGCTCGCCGCCGTGCGCCGCTTCGCCGACGACCTCGGCCACATGGGCGCCGGTGGACGCGCCATGATCCTGCTGCGCGACGACAGCTCCGGCCGGGCCGGACGAAGGTTTCGCGCTGTCCGATGCCACCGCCGGAGCCGCCGCGAGGGCCAGTCCCATCAGTGCGGCTGCAACAGTCAGCTTCCATGTCTTGGTCATGGCTCGCCCGCCCGTTTCTTGTCCATCAGGCTCCGGGCGAAGGCCCGAAGCCGCATTTCTCTCGTGCGCGGATCAGGCGACGAAGAGCAGCACCAGCGCGACGACCAGCGAGAAGATGCCGAGACCTTCCGCGAGCGCGGCGCCGATGAAGGCGCGGGCGAACTGGCCGTCGGCGGCCGACGGGTTGCGCAGGGCGCCAGAGAGGAAGTTTCCGAAGATGTTACCGACGCCAATGCCGGCCAGGCCCATGCCCAGGCAGGCGATACCGGCGCCCAGGAACTTTGCAGCATCCGCTTCCATTGTTCTGCTCCTTGAAAAACACGCTTGGGTGGTATTCGGGTTGCGATGGCGGTCCGAGGTCAGTGCCCCGGGTGGACCGCATCGTTGAGATAGATCGAGGTGAGGACCGCAAACACATAGGCTTGCAGCACCGCGACCAGAAGCTCGAGCGCGGTGAGTGCCACGATCATGAAGAAGGGCAGGGTCGCGCCGAACATGCCGGCAATGCCCGCCGAGGACAGGCCGACGACGAAGAAGGCGAACACCTTCAGCGCGATATGGCCGGCCAGCATGTTGGCGAACAGACGCAGCGACAGGCTGATGGGGCGCGAGAGGAAGGACACCACTTCGATCAGCACGACGAACGGGAGCAGGAAGCTCGGCACGCCCGAGGGTACGAACAAGTGGAGAAAATGCGTGCCGTGGCGCCAGAAGCCGTAGATCACCACGGTGCCGATCACCAGCAGCGCGAGCGCGGCCGTCACGATGATATGGGCGGTGATGGTGAAGGTGTAGGGCACGAGGCCGATGACATTGGCCACGAACACGAACATGAAGAGCGAGAACACCAGCGGGAAGAACACCATGCCTTCGTTGCCGGCGGAGTCTCGAACCATCTTGGCGATGAATTCGTAACTCATCTCCGCCACCGACTGCATGCGGCCCGGCACCAGGGTGCGGCCACGCGTGGCGAAGGTAAGGAACAGGAAGATCGCCCCGACGATGCCGATCATGAAGGCGGAGGCGTTGGTGAAGGAGAACGAGACGCCGCTGACCCTCAGCAGGTCCGCGTAACGTTGCACTTCAAACTGGTGGATCGGATCAATGTTCATCCGACTCGCCTCTGTCTCAAGCGGCTCGCGAGAGCCGTGCCAAACCAACGGCTTGCGCCGCGAAAAACGATGCGACCCCTCGGGCTCACGCCTTTGGGCCGCTTTTTTTGCCGGTCTCTCCCGCCGCCCGCAGCATGTTCATCACGCCGGCGCCGAAACCAACCAAAGTGAAAACAAGCATTCCCCAGGGCGCCACGTCGAAGACGGTGTCGATGCCCCAGCCAATGAGTGCCCCCACCAGAACCCCGGCAACGAACTCCGATCCCAAACGGAAGGCCATGGCCATTCCAGAGGATGTGGACGTATCGTTCCGTGAACCCGCCGGCTGCGATTGGTCTTTCGGCCGAGCCTTGTCAAGCGCGGCATTGAGCCGCTGAAGACGCTCGGAGAGGGCGGAGTCCGCCTCTTCGTTCGCCTGCTTTCCAGGTCGTCCGTCAGGTGTCCGATGATCGGAGCCCGAACCCTCCGGCATGCTGAAAACTCCGGCTTCGCGCAAAGAAAGATCCGACGATCTCAGCACCGAAACCGCGCCGCACCATAGTTGCGCCAAAATGGGGTGTCAAGGCGCAGGTGACTATATATAAGCATTTGAAATATATGTGGAAAATGCGTTGTGCGACATCGTGGCCGACGCGTTCAACTCACCTCGCGTAACCTCTCGGCCGCCTGGAGATCCACCGAAACGAGCCGGGAAACCCCGCGCTCCGCCATTGTGACCCCGAACAATCGATCCATATGCGCCATCGAAATGGGATTATGGGTGATGACGAGAAAACGCGTGTCGGTCAGGCGCGTCATTTCGTCCATCAGGGCGCAGAACCGCTCCACATTGGCATCGTCCAGCGGCGCGTCCACCTCGTCGAGCACGCAGATCGGCGCGGGATTCGTCAGGAACACGGCGAAGATCAGCGCCATCGCGGTCAGCGCCTGCTCGCCGCCCGAGAGCAAAGAGAGCGTCTGCGGCTTCTTGCCGGGCGGCTTGGCGATGATGTCGAGCCCGGCTTCCAGCGGGTCTTCCGCGTCGGTGAGCACCAATTGCGCCTCGCCGCCGCCGAACAGCGTGTCGAACAGCTTGCGGAAATGGCCGTCCACCACCGTGAACGAGGCCTGGAGGCGTTCGCGCGCCTCGCGGTTCAGGCTCTGGATGCCGGCGCGCAGGCGCTTGATGGCCTCGATCAGATCGTCGCGCTCGCCGGCCAGATTGCGGTGCTGGCCCTCGGCCTCCTGAAGCTCCAGTTCGGCGCGCAAATTCACCGCCCCGAGTCGTTCGCGATCGCGGCGCGCCCGCTCCAGCGCGGCCTCGATCGCGCCAAGCTCGGGCAAGGGCGCGCCAGGCTCCAGCCCGGATTGCACGCGCGCGATCTCGGGCGGGCCTTCGAGCGCGTCGGCGATCTCCCGCATGAGGTCGTCGCGCCGCTGGCGCAGGGCATCGAGCCGCGCTTCGGCGCGGGCATTCTCCTCGCGCGCGGCGGACATGGCCTCCAGCGTGTCGCGGGCGGCGCGGTCGGCCGCCGCCTGGGCGGCTTCGCCCTCCACCAGGCGATCGGCGGCGGTGCGGCGCGCGGCCTCCGCCTTTGCCAGCTCACCCATGAGGATGCGGCGCTGGCGGCCGAGCTCCGCCGGGGCTTCTTCGGTATCCTCCAGGGCCGCCTGCGCCTCCGCGCGGCGGGCCTCCAAGGCGGCGATGCGCTCCCCGGCGCCGCCGGCACGCTGGTTCCAGGAGCGCTCCTCGGCGGCGATCGCTTCAAGTCGCCGCACGCGGGCGGAGCGCTCGCGCAGCAGCGCGGCATGGGCGGCGCGGGTCTCGGCCAAAGCGGCGCGCCCCTGGGCGGCCTGGGCGCGGGCCTGGGCGAGGGCGGCTTCCACCAAGGCGGGCGAATCGAGGCCGGCAAGCTCCGATTCGGCCCGGCGCTGGGCCTCCTCGGCTTCGGCGCGGGCGGCGGCGATTCGGGTCCGGGCTTCGCCGAGCGCGGAGAGGCGCGCCATGTGCTGGGCGGCCTTGCGCTCGGCGGCGGCTTCGGCCTCGCGTGCCAGATCGGCCGCGCGCTGGGCCGTGCGCCGCGCCTCGCGCGCCTGGGCTTCCTGGGCGGCGGCGGATTTGAGTCGCGTTTCCTGAGCCGCGAGTGCCGCGCGCGCGGCATCGAGCGCGGCGCGTGCGGCATCCACCTCGGCATGCAGATCGGCAAGGCGGTTGCGCTCGGCGAGCCGGCGCGCGGCGGCGGTGGGCGCGTCGGCGGCGGCGAGAACGCCGTCCCAGCGCCATAGGTCGCCCTCGCGCGAAACCAGCCGCTGCCCGGGCTTGAGCATCTTCTGAAGCCGCGCCCCCTCCACGCGCGCCACGATGCCCACCTGGGCGAGCCGCCGGGCGAGGGCGGGGGCGCCGCGCACATGGGCCGCCAGGGATTCGGCTTCGCCGGGCAAGGCCGGGTCGAGCGTATCGAAATCGGCGCCGGCCCAGCGCGCCGGGGCCTCCGCGGCCACCGGCAGGTCTAGATCGTCGCCAAGCGCCGCGCCGAGGGCGATTTCATAGCCCTTGTCCACATGCAGCAGGTCGGCGACCGGGGGAAAGCGCGCGTCGGAGGCTTGCAGCAGCTTTTCCAGCGTGCGCGCCTCGGCATCGAGCCGCCCGAAGGCGCGCTCCGCATCGGCGGCGCCGGGGCGCAGGGCTTCCAGGGCGCGCCGCGCGTCGGCCTGCTCGGCCTCGGCTTCGAGCGTGCTTTCCTCCGCCGCCTCCAGGCGCTCACGGGCGATCAGCGCATCCTCGCGGCGGGCGTCCAGCATGTCGGCGCCGGACTCCTTCATCAGCCGCTGCTCCTCGGCATCGACGGAGGCGCGCTCGGCGGCATTGCGCAGAAGGCGCGCGCGGATGTCGCGCAGATTATTGTCCAGGGCGGTGCGGCGCGCACCGAGGTCGGCGAAGCTGGCGGTCTGCGCCTCCAGCATCTCCTCGGCCTCGGCAAGGCCGGCCTCGGCCTCCGCCAAGGCTTCGGCGGCCTCGCTTTCCTGCATCGCCGCGTCGGCCTGCGCGTCGGCAAGCTCGGCGGCTTCCTCCGCGAGGCGGGCGAGCACGCCGGAGGCATCGGCGGACAAAGCGTCCTCGCGCACCATGTCCTGCGTCAATTGGGCCAGGCGGCGCTCCAGATCCTGCCGGCGGGCGGCGATGCGGCTCTCTTCCTTGTCCAGTTCGCCGAGCGCGAGCGTCAGGCGCTGGAGCGCGGCGGCCGCCTCCACATCGGCCTGGCGCAGGGGCGGCAATTCGTGGGCGGCGATGGCCTGAAGGCGCGCCGCCTCGGCCTGGGCGCGGGTGCGCTCGGCGCTTTCGCGCACCGCGGCTTCCTGGGCGCGCTCGCCCTCGGCCAGGGTGCGCACCAATTCGCTCCAACGCAGCCAGAACAAGGTCGCCTCGTTGCGGCGGATCTCCTCCGCCACCGCGCGATAGCGCACCGCCTGCTTGGATTGCCGGCGCAGGCTCTCCACCTGGGCCGACATCTGGGTGATGACATCGTCCAGCCGCAGCAGATTCTGTTCCGCGGCCTTCAGGCGCACTTCCGCCTCGTGACGGCGCGCATGCAGGCCGGCGACGCCGGCGGCCTCTTCGAGGATACGCCGCCGGGCGGCGGGCTTGGCGCCGACAATCTCGCCGATCTGTCCCTGACGCACCAAAGCGGGCGAGCGGGCGCCGGTGGACGCGTCCGCGAACAGCAAATGCACGTCGCGGGCGCGCACGTCGCGGCCGTTGATTCGGTAGTGCGAGCCCTGGCCGCGGTCGATCTTGCGCACCACTTCCAGATGGTCGGAATCGTTGAAGCCGGCGGGCGCCGTGCGGTCGCTATTGTCGAGATGCAGCACCACTTCGGCGGTGTTGCGCGCCGGCCGGCCCGTGGTGCCGGAGAAGATGACATCGTCCATGTCATTGGCACGAAACGCCTTGTGCGAGCTTTCGCCCATCACCCAGCGCATCGCCTCGACCAGATTGGACTTGCCGCAGCCGTTCGGTCCCACCACCCCGGTGAGGCCGGGCTCGATCAGCATGTCGGAGGGCTCGACGAAGGTTTTGAAGCCGACGAGCCGCAGGCGGGTGAATTTCATTATGGGGCGGTTGTGCCAATCCCGGTGGCCTTGGTCAAATAGCGTGCCCGTCGCGCGCGCCAAGGGCAAGCGCGCCGCCTCCGGCCGGGGCTTGCAGCGGCGATGATCCACAGCCTGGAGGTGCGCTCGCAGGTGCGCTCCTGCCCTTGGGGAGGGGCGGTGGGCGATTTGGCGCCCGCAAGCATGGCGGCGCGCGGGATTTGCGGCTAGAAGCTCAGCTGATGAGATTGCGTCGCGCGCCGGAACGCCCATTTAAGGGCGGACCGAGACCCAGAAGAGTTTTCGAAGGACAGGCCCATGCTGTTCAATCAAGCAGGCGCAGCCAATGATGCGGCTGCCGGCGCTTTGGGCGCCGGCGACGATCTGGTGACCGAGACCACCACCCAGACCTTCATGGCCGACGTGATCGAGGAATCCAAGCGCCGCCCGGTGCTGGTGGATTTCTGGGCGCCGTGGTGCGGCCCGTGCAAGACCCTCGGCCCGATCATCGAGAAATCGGTGAAGGCCACCAAGGGCAAGGTCAAGCTGGTCAAGATGAATATCGACGACCACCCGGCGGTCGCCGGGAAGCTGGGCATTCAGTCCATTCCCACCGTCTATGCGTTCGTCAACGGCCAGCCGGTGGACGGCTTCATGGGCGCGCTGCCGGAAGGCCAAGTGAAGTCCTTCATTGAGCGCCTTCTCGGCGGAGCGGTGAACCCGGACGCCGCCGAACTGCTCGCCGCGGCCGAGGCCGCGCTGGCGGAAGGCGATGCGGCGGGTGCGGCGGAGGTGTTCGCCCATATCCTGTCCGAGGATCCGGAGAACCTGAAGGCGCTCGGCGGGTTCGTGCGGGCGCAGGTGCTGGCCGGCGCCCTCGAAGAGGCGAAGGCGACCCTGGCGAGCATTCCCGCCGCCAAGCAGAGCGACAGCGCCATCACTGCCGCGCGGGCGGCGCTCGATCTGGCGGAGCAGGCCGCCGCGCTGGGCGATGCCGCCCCGCTCGAAGCCAAGGTCAATGCCGATCCCGCCGACCATCAGGCGCGGTTCGACCTTGCCGTCGCGCTCAATGCCAAGGGCCTGCGCGATCAGGCGCTCGCCCATCTGCTGGAAATCGTCAAGCGCGACCGCGCCTGGAACGAGGACGGGGCGCGCAAGCAATTGGTTCAGTTCTTCGAAGCCTGGGGACCGACCGATCCGTCGACGGTCGCCGGCCGCAAGAAGCTTTCCGCGATTCTGTTCGCTTAAGGGACGCGCGTGGCCAAGCATCGCTCCTATCATTCGCCGGCGGACCTGCCGGCGACCTTGCCGGTGTTCCCGCTCGCGGGAGCGCTGCTGCTGCCGCGCGCCGAATTGCCGCTCAATATTTTCGAGCCGCGCTATCTTGAGATGATCGACGATGTCCTGGCGGGCGAGCGGCTGATCGCCATGGTCCAGCCGGACGAGAGCAAGCCCGAGGGGCCGCACGGGCCGGTGCTGTTCCAGGTGGGCTGCATCGGCCGCATCACCCAGTTCAGCGAGACCGGCGACGGGCGCTATCTCATCACCTTGTCCGGCATCTGCCGCTTCAAGGTGGGCGCGGACCTCGACGTCGACACGCCCTATCGGCAGATCGTCATCGATCCGAGCCCCTATGCGCATGATTTCCAGGAAAGCGCGGGCGAGGACGAGGTGGACCGCACGGCGCTCCTCGCGGCGCTGGCCGCGTTTTTGGAGGCGAACCAGCTGGAAGCCGATTGGGACGGTATCCAGCAGGCCGGCACGGAAACCCTGGTGAATGCGCTTTCGGTGATGTCACCCTATGGCGCGTTGGAAAAACAGGCGCTCCTGGAGGCGCAGGACCTCAAGGCGCGGGCCGAAATGCTGGTCGCCATCACCCAGATGATGCTGGCCCGCATGCCGGGAGACGGCGAGGCGCCCCTTCAATAGAGAGCGGCGCCGCCGATTCTCACGGTTCTACCGCGAAGCGCAGGCGCCCGGCCGGGGCGAGGGTGTCGAGATCGAAGGTGCGCACCTCGACCGCGCCGCCCACGTCCAGCGTCACGACCAGAAGCTTGTCCGCCACCGCCGTGGAGACGATGCGCGCGCCTTTCGGCAGAGCGGCGGTGATATCGCTGGCCTTCTGGCCCTTGGCGCGCAACATGCGAT
Organism: Rhizobiales bacterium 32-66-11; assembly: GCA_002304505.1. Classification (GTDB taxonomy): domain Bacteria; phylum Pseudomonadota; class Alphaproteobacteria; order Rhizobiales; family Xanthobacteraceae; genus NCEH01. The sequence continues at coordinate 14,340 of NCEH01000077.1, forward strand.
AGCCGATCACGCCGAAGACGGATGCGACCCCGAGCATCATGATGAGGCCGGACACCAGGGAAAAGCGCCGCACTTTTTTAAGCACGCGCTCCTGGGCGGGTGAGAGTTCCTCTTGAGGTTCGGGATCGGGTGAAGTGAAAACCATGAACAAGCCTGACTGGGTGGATGAAGACGCCGTTCTCGAGGTGCTGGACGAGGCTTCCGAAGGCGAGATCGACCATGAGGTCGTCGTGCCTGTGGAAGACGCGGACGCGCGCATCGACCGCGTGCTCGCCGCCCGGCTCGACGGGCTGAGCCGGACCCGCATCCAGCGCCTGGTGGCGGAAGGGCGCGTGACCAACGGCGGGCGAGTGGTAGGAGACGTTTCCGAGCGGGTCAATGCCGGCGATGTGCTGCGCCTGCGCGTTCCGGCCCCCGAACCCGCCGAACCCGTGCCCGAGGCGATGGATCTCTCCATCGCTTATGAGGACGATCACCTGATCGTCGTGGACAAGCCGGCGGGGCTGGTGGTGCATCCCGCGCCCGGTCATTGGTCCGGCACGCTGGTGAACGGCCTGCTGCATCATTGCGGCGCCAGCCTCTCGGGCATCGGCGGGGTGCGCCGGCCCGGCATCGTGCATCGGCTCGACAAGGATACGTCCGGCCTGCTGGTGGTGGCGAAGACCGATGCCGCCCATGCGGCGCTCTCCGCCCAGTTCGCCGACCATGGCCGCACCGGCCCGCTGGACCGCGCCTATCTCGCCTTCGTCTGGGGCGTTCCCGCCCAGCGCGGCACGGTGAACGCGCCCATCGACCGGCATCCCTCCAGCCGCCAGAAAATGGCGGTGCGCACCGGCGGACGCGAGGCCGTGACCCATTGGGAGGTGCGGGCAACCTTCCTTCCGCGTCCACATGGCCCATGTCGGGCACCCCCTGCTGGGCGACGAGGTCTATGGCCAGGGCTTCCGCACCAAGGCGGCGCGGATTGCGCCGGACGCGCGGGCGGCGCTGCTCGCCCTCGACCGGCAGGCGCTTCACGCCACCCGCCTTGGCTTCGCCCATCCGGTCGGCGGGGAGACGCTGACCTTCGACAGCCCGCTTCCATCCGAATTGGCATTGCTTCTGGAACAGCTCTCGGCGTCGTGACGGGATCGAAGCTAGCCCTGGCGCGTTAGACCCTATATGGTTCGCGGTTGCGGTCGGCGAAAGCGGCCGCACATGTGGTCGCTTGCGCTTGAGGGCCACGACATCAAGGAGGCCGCCCATGGCCCGGTCACAACACGTGCCCATTCCCTCGGCTGAGGGGGGGCTGACACGCTATCTCGAAGAAATCCGCCGGTTCCCCATGCTGGAGCCGCAGCAGGAGTACATGCTCGCCAAAAGCTGGCGTGAGCATGGAGATCGAGAAGCCGCCCACAAGCTGGTGACCAGCCATCTGCGCCTCGTGGCGAAGATCGCCATGGGTTATCGGGGCTATGGCCTGCCCATATCCGAAGTGATTTCCGAAGGCAATGTCGGCCTCATGCAGGCGGTGAAGCGGTTCGAGCCCGAAAAGGGCTTCCGCCTCGCCACTTATGCCATGTGGTGGATCCGCGCCTCGATCCAGGAATATATCCTGCGCTCGTGGAGCCTCGTGAAGATGGGCACCACGGCCGCGCAGAAGAAGTTGTTCTTCAACCTGCGCAAGGCCAAGAGCCAGATTTCCGCCCTGGAAGAGGGCGATCTGCGTCCCGACCAGGTGAAGCAGATCGCCACCAAGCTCGGCGTGACCGAGCAGGATGTGGTGGACATGAACCGTCGCCTCTCGGGCGATGCCTCCCTCAACGCGCCGCTGCGCGAGGAAGGGGAGGGCGGAGGCGAATGGCAGGACTGGCTGGTGGACGATCACCTGGACCAGGAAAGCGTGTTCGCCGAGAGCGAGGAGATGGAGAATCGGCGCGGCGCCCTTGCCGGCGCGCTGAGCGTGCTCAACGACCGCGAGCGCCGCATCTTCGAGGCGCGCCGCCTCTCCGAGGACCCGGTGACGCTGGAGGAACTCGCCGCCGAGTTCGGTGTCTCGCGCGAGCGGGTGCGCCAGATCGAGGTGCGGGCGTTCGAAAAGGTGCAGAAGGCGGTGGTGGACCGTGTCCGCGCGCTGGAAGAGCCAGAGGTCGAGAACGCCTGAGGGCGTTCCGACCGGCAAGCCGCGGCTGAGACCGTGAGTTTGATGGCCGGGCTTGCCCGGCCATCTTCGTTTCGGCGCTGCGTCCGTGGCCTTGAGTAAGGGCTCGCCTCGCCGCCCCTTAACCTGATCTCAACCCGCCCCTGCGCATCATGCCCCCATGACGCGCGGCGTATTCAGGTATCTCGTAGCCCCGCTCGTCTGCGTGGGGCTCCTGTCGGGCTGTCGTTTCGACTTGTTCGACCGACGGGAGCCCTGGCGCGCCGAGGCGGAAGAGAAGTGCATCGCCGAAAAGGGCGCCGTGGCATCTCCCTTCCTCGAGCCCATGTCGGCGATCGACGGGGCGGGCGCCTGCGGCATGGATCACCCGTTCCGGGTCTCCGGCCTTGAGGATGGCGCGGTTTCCGTCGAGCCCAAGGCGACGCTCGCCTGTCCCATGATCCGCGATCTCAATTTATGGCTTGCCGAAGTGGTGCAGCCGGCGGCTGTGGCTTGGCTCGGCCAGCCAGTGGTGGGCATCCGGCAGATGTCGTCTTATTCCTGCCGCGGCATGAACGGGCAGGTGGGCGCGAAGATTTCCGAGCATGCGTTCGGCAATGCGCTCGATGTCGGCGCCTTCGTGTTCGCCGACGGGCGCGAAATCACGGTGCGGAACGGCTGGAAGGGGCCGCAGGAGGCGCGCGGCTTCCTGCTCCAGGTGCAGGCGGGCGCCTGCGAGGTGTTCACCACCGTCCTGGCGCCCGGCTCGAACGTGTTTCACTACGATCATATCCACGTGGACCTGATGCGGCGCAACAATCCGCGCCTGATCTGCAAGCCCGCGCCCCGGCCCATGGCGCCGCCGCCGCTGATGGTTTCGGCGCCGCAACCGGCGGTGCAATTCGGCGGTCGCTCGGAAGGCCAGCCCCTGGGCGCGCCGGCGCCCCAGGTTCCGCAAGGGGCGCGCATTCCCGGCGAACCCATGAGCATCGCGCCGCCCGGCCAGCCCCTTGGCCAGCCACCGCTGCCGGACCACGCGCCGCCGGGCTACGGTCAATCCCAGCCCGCCGGCTATGGGCGAGCGCCGGCCTATGGCCAGCAGCCCTATGGCGCCCCGCCGCCGGGCTATCCGCCGTCCGGCGATCCGGTGCAGCGCGTGCAGCCGCCGGGCACCATCTATCAGCCCAATTCGCTGCGGCCGCCCGGCCCCATGTCCTATGGACCCGCCGGTGCCGGCGACCCGCAGGTGACCGGCTCGGTCGCGAATCGCAAATATTATTCCCCGACCTTGCCGCAGGCTTCCCCCATCCCATTGCCCCAGGCCCGCCCGGGCGAGGATTGATCAGGGTCCCGCGCGGCGGGGCGCAGGCACCCGGCGCGAGCGCCGGGCGCCGGGTCGTCAGTGGATGACCATCGCGGTGAACGGCCACACATAGGCTTGCAGCATCACCAAGCAGCCGACGAGGCAGGCCAGCGCGATCGAGTGCCAGAACACGAACCGCAGGATCGTGCCTTCATGGCCGAACCAATTGGTGGCTGTGGAGGCCACCACGATGGACTGCGCGTCGATCATCTTGCCCATGACGCCGCCGGAGGAATTGGCGGCGCCCATCAGGATGGGACTGAGGCCCAATTGCTCGGCGGTGATCTTCTGCAAGCCGCCGAACAGCACGTTGGAGGCGGTGTCCGATCCCGTCAGCGCGACGCCGAGCCAGCCGAGCAAGGTGCCGAAGAAGGGATAGAGGAAGCCGGCATGGGCAAAGGCCAGGCCCAGCGTCGCATCGAGGCCCGAATAGCGGGTGAGGGTGCCGATGGCGAGCATGGCGGCGATGGTGAGCAGCGACTTGCGCACCACCCAGATGGTTTCGGCATAGGCCGTCACCATCCGCACCGGCGAGAATTTCATGAAGGCGGCGGCGATGAGCGCGGCGATCAGAATGCCGGTGCCGGTATAGGAGAGATAGGTGAAGGCGAACACCGCGCCTTCCGCCACCGGCTTTGCCACCACCGGCGGCACCTTCTGGATCATATTGTGCAGGCCGGTGACCGGCACGTTGATGGTGAAGATGGGGTTGACCAGGGCCTTGAACCAGCCGGTGCCCCACAGCCCCACCACCAGCGAGAGAATGAACCACGGCACCCAGGACCAGATGACTTCGGCGCGGCTCGCCTTGGCGCGCGGCGGCGGCGGGGGCGGCATGGTGTCGGCGCTGGTGTCGTGGGTGCGCAGCTTCGGCGACAGCCACAATTCCTTGGGCTGCCACACCTGCAGGAATGCCACGAGGCACCCCATGGAGATGATGGAGGCGCCGATATCGACGATCCAGGGATTGATGAAGTTTGAAATCAGGAACTGCGGCAGGGCGAACGACACGCCGGTGACCAGGATCGCCGGCCAGATCTGCCACATGCCCTTGCGCCCGGCGAACACCCAGATGAGCCAGAACGGCACGATGAGGGAGAAGAACGGCAATTGCCGCCCCACCATGGCGCCGAGCAGATAGGGATCAAGCCCGGTCACCGAGGCCAGGCCTTGGATGGGGGTTCCAAGCGCGCCATAGGCTACCGGCGCGGTATTGGCGATCAGCGAGAGCCCCGAGGCGGCCAGCGGCGAGAAGCCGAGGCCGATCAGCAGCGCGCCCGTCACCGCGACCGGTGTGCCAAAGCCGGACGCGCCCTCGAAGAAAGCGCCGAAGGCGAAGGCGATCAGCAGCAATTGCAGGCGCCGGTCCTGCGTGATGCCGCCGATGGATTGCTGGAGAATTTCGAACCACCCTTTCTCGACCGTAAGGCGGTAAAGGAAGATGACGTTCAGAATAATCCAGCCGATTGGGAAAAATCCGGTGACGACGCCCAGCAGCGTCGCGCGGATGGCGAGATCTGCCGGCATGGTGAAGGCGAAAACGGAAATCGCGAGCGCCACCAGAAGGGCGAGAATTGCGGCAATATGTGCGGAGACTTTGCCGGAGGCAATCAATACCAGAAGTGTAACGACGGGGATCGCCGCCGCGAGAGTCGACAGCACTGCACTGCCGAACGGGTCATAGACCTGATTCCACATTACATCGCTCCCTAGAGCCGTTTTATTTTTGCTTCAGGTGCTGGTCCTCCAGCCCCCGCTATTGCGGGGCGACATCTTGCGTCTGTCAATGGTGAAACTCTATGGAATCAGCATTCACCGGCTAAAGCTTAGGCATTTGCGCCGAACTTGCGCGGCATTTTGGAATGATATGATTCCAAGGTCTATATTACGTAAGGTAATATACAGGGCGAGCCTTGTGATTACCTAGCGTCATCATGTTGGAACAGAATGAGTCGGGGTTTGCACCCTTTGAAAGTCAGTTTTCTGTCTAGGTTTACCCCTGGCGCAAGGCGCGCATCCCCTGCAAAAGCCGAAGCCGCCGTCGCGCGGGGCGGACGGCGGCTTCGGGCATTTCAGGCGGTGTCCGTCGGCCCGGCCGCTCACCCAAGGAGCGCGCGGCCGGGAGCGGGGTCTATTCCGCCGCTTCGGCGATCGCCTGGGGCTTCACCCAGCGCAGAACCGGGGCACGGGCGGCGCGCGTCTCGTCCAGCCGGCGGCGCGGGGCATAATGGGGCGCGCCGAGGAAGCGCTCCTTCTCCCCCGCCTTCGCCGCCAGCGCCAGATCCCGCAGGGTGGCGATGAACAGATCCAGCGAGGCCTTGGATTCGCTCTCCGTCGGCTCGATCAGCATGGCGCCATGCACCACCAGCGGAAAATAGACCGTCATGGGGTGATAGCCCTCGTCGATCAGCGCCTTGGCGACATCTAGCGTGGAGAGGCCGGTGCCCTCCAGCCAGGCATCGTCGAACAGGGCTTCGTGCATGGCCGGACGTGTGGCGAAGGGCGCGCTCATCACATCCTGGAGGCTGGCGCGGATGTAGTTGGCGGAGAGCACCGCATCCTCCGCCGCCTGCCGCATGCCGTCGGCGCCGTGGGAGAGCATCCAGGCGAGCGCGCGCACGAACATGCCCATCTGCCCGTGGAACGCGCTCATGCGGCCGAGCGCCTGCTCGGCGCCGACCGCGCCCTGCTGCTCGACGAGGCGCAAGGTGTCACCGTCAGTCACCAGGGCCGGGGCGGGGGCGAAGGGCGCGAGCGCTTTCGAGAGCACCACCGGCCCCGCGCCCGGCCCGCCGCCCCCATGGGGGGTGGAGAAGGTCTTGTGCAGATTGATGTGCATGGCGTCGACGCCGAGATCGCCGACCCGCACCTTGCCCAGGATGGCGTTGAAATTCGCGCCGTCGGCATAGAAATAGGCGCCCACCGCATGCACGGCCTCGGCGATCGCCACCACATCCGGCTCGAACAGGCCGCAGGTGTTGGGATTGGTGAGCATGATGGCGGCGACGTCTTGCGAGAGCGCCTTCTTCACCTCCTCCACATCCACCGTGCCGTCGGCGCGGGCGGGAATGGATTTCACCTGATAGCCGAGCAAAGCGGCGGTGGCGGGATTGGTGCCGTGGGCGCTTTCCGGCACCACCACGATGGTCGGCTTGCGCCCGTTCGCCTCGTGCGCGGCCTTGATGGCCATCATGCCGCACAATTCGCCGTGGGCGCCGGCCTTGGGGGTGAGGGCCACTGCATCCATGCCGGTGAGGGTGAGCAGATAGCGCGAAAGCTCGCCCATCAGCTCCAGGGCGCCCTGCACGGTGGACACCGGCTGCAGGGGATGGATATCGGCAAATCCGGCCAGGCGCGCCATGCGCTCGTTGAGGCGGGGATTGTGCTTCATGGTGCAGGAGCCGAGCGGGAACAGGCCGCTGTCGATCCCGTAATTCATGCGCGACAGCCGCACATAATGGCGCATGGCTTCCGGCTCGGTGAGGCCCGGCAAGCCGAGGGGGGCGGTACGCTCCTGTCCGCCGAGGCGCGGCGCGAAGGTGGCCGGCTCGTCGAGATCGACGCCGGTGACCTCCTGACGGCCGATTTCGAACAGCAGCCCCTCTTCCAGGTCGAGAGCCCGGTTGCCGGTGAAGGTGGCGGGGCGGGTTTCGCTCGCTGATTGGGGCGCCGTCGCGCCGCGTCCTTCGCGATTCATGCCAGCACCTCCTTCAGCGCGGCCGCATAGGCGGCGCGGTCTTCGTCTGTGGATGTCTCGGTGGCGGCGATCAGGATCAAATCGTCGAGGCCGGCATCGGGCGCCAGCCGGGAATAAGGCACGCCGCCGAGAATGCCCTTGGCCGCCAGCTTCTCGATCACCTCGGCCGCGTGACCCGCGACGCGAATGGTGAATTCGTTGAAGAAACTCTCGTTCAGCACCGAAACGCCGTCGAGCGCGGCCAGCCGGTCGGCAAGGTCGCAGGCGGCGGCGTGATTGATGCGGGCAAGCCGCGTCAGCCCCGCTTCGCCCAAAAGCGAGAGATGAATGGTGAAGGCGAGCGCGCACAGGCCGGAATTGGTGCAGATGTTGGAGGTCGCCTTCTCGCGGCGAATATGCTGCTCGCGGGTGGACAGGGTCAGCACGAACCCACGCCGGCCTTCCGCATCCACCGTCTCGCCGGCGAGGCGGCCGGGCATCTGGCGCACGAATTTCGCGCGGGTGGCGAACAGGCCCACATAGGGGCCGCCGAAGGTGAGGGGATTGCCGATGGACTGGCCTTCCCCCACCACGATATCCGCGCCTTGCGCGCCCGGCGGCTCGACGAGGCCGAGCGATACGGCTTCCGTGAACACGGCGATCAAGAGCGCCCCGGCCGCATGGGCCTTTTCCGCGATCGGTTTCAAATCCACCAGATTGCCGAACACGTCCGGGCACTGCACCACCACACAGGAGACGGTCTCGTCGATGGCCGCGCTCACATCGTCCGGCCCCGTGGGCTGCGGCGCAAGGCGCAGCAGCGGCACTTCCGCATAATGGGAGACGGTGGCGATGGTCTGCGCGTAATGGGGGTGGAGATTGCCCGCCAGCACCGCCTTGCCGCGCTTTGTCACGCGATGGGCCATCAGCACCGCTTCGGCGGCGGCGGTGGAGCCGTCGTACATGGAGGCGTTGGCGACTTCCATGCCGGTGAGTTCCGCCACCTGGGTCTGGAACTCGAACAGATATTGCAGCGTGCCCTGGGCGATCTCGGGCTGGTAGGGCGTGTAGGAAGTGAGGAATTCCGAGCGCTGGATCAGATGATCCACGCTCGCCGGCACATGGTGGCGATAGGCGCCGGCGCCGACAAAGAACGGCACCGAGCCTGCCGCCACATTGCGTGCGGCAAGCCGGGACAAGGCGCGCTCGACCTCCATCTCGCCCTTGCGACGGGGCAGGTCGGGAAGGTCCGCGAGCAGCTTGTCGGCAGGGATGTCGGCGAACAGGGCGTCCACCGACGGCGCGCCGATGCGGGCCAGCATTTCGGTGCGGTCTTCGGGTGTCAGGGGGAGATAGCGCATGATGCGTTTTGCCTCGCCGACCTGCGGCGCCGCGCATTCCGGCGGCTCCGCATCGGTCGGCTCGTTTGTGTGTCAGCTCAGCGTTTCGACGAAGGCGGCATAGGCCGCCGCATCCATGAGGCCGTCCAGCTCGGCGGGGTTCGCGAGCTTCAGCTTCACGAACCAGCCCTTGCCCTCGGCGTCCTCGTTGACCGCGCCCGGCGCGGCTTCCAGGTCCGGATTGATCTCGACCACCTCGCCGGAGACCGGGGCATAGACCTCGCTTGCCGCCTTCACGCTCTCGACCACGGCGGCTTCCGCGCCCTGCTTTACGGTCTTGCCGACCTCCGGGAGTTCCACGAACACCACGTCGCCGAGCTGGCTTTGAGCGTAATCGGAAATGCCGATCACGGCGATGTCGCCGTCGATGCGGACATATTCATGGTCCTTGGTGTAGCGCACGTCGCTCATGGGTCAGGCCCCCTTCTGTTCGCTCTTACGGACGTAGCGCTGGGCCACGAACGGGAATGTGACGACGGTCGCGGGCAATGCCTTGCCGCGCACGAGAATGTTGAGGACGGTACCCGGCACGGCGAGGGCCGGCGGCACATAGCCCATGGCGATGGGCGCGTTGAGGGTGGGGGCGAAGCCGCCCGACGTGACCTTCCCGACCACGCTTCCATCCTTGGCAATTTCGGCACCCTCGCGAGCCGGCGCGCGGCCCTCCAGGCGCAGGCCGACTCGCACGCGGGCGGGACCTTCAGTTAGCTCACGCTGGATCCGCGCGGCGCCGGGAAAGCCGCCCTCCTCGCGCCGCCGCTTCTGGATCGACCACACCAGAGCAGCCTCGACCGGGGAGGTGGTGGGGTCGATGTCGTGGCCATAGAGGCACAAGCCCGCCTCCAGCCGCAGCGAATCGCGCGCGCCGAGGCCGATGGGATTCACCTCGGGCTCGCCCAGCAGCGTGTTCCACACGGTGACGGCGGCGCTTTCGGGGATGGAGATTTCAAACCCGTCCTCGCCGGTATAGCCGGAGCGGGAGATATGGACGGGAATGCCGTCGAAGGTCGTCGGCCCGGCGGCCATGAAGTCCAGCGCGGCGCCTTCGGGCGCATGGCGCGCCAGCACGGCGGCGGCCTGCGGACCCTGGAGCGCGAGCAGCGCGCGATCGTCGAGCCGTTCCAGCGTCACGCCGGCGGGCAGGCGGGCGGCGATGTGGGCATAGTCCGCCTCCTTGCCGGCGGCGTTCACCACCAGCAGCAAGGTGCCGTCCTCTTCCGGCGCACCGGGACGGGTGACCATGAGGTCGTCCAATATGCCGCCGTCGTCGGCCATCAGCTGGGAATAGCGCTGGCGGCCGGGCTTCAGATTGAGGATATCGGCGGGAATCAGCGCTTCGAGTGCGGCGGCCGTGGTCGCATGGTCCGGGCCGAGGAGCTTCGCCTGGCCCATGTGGGAGACGTCGAACAGGCCGGCGTGGGTGCGGGTCCAGGCATGTTCGGCCAGGATGCCGTCGCGATATTGCACTGGCATGTCGTAGCCGGCGAACGGCACGAGGCGGGCGCCGAGCGCCGCATGGGCGCCGTGCAAGGGCGTCTTCAGAAGGGGGAGATCGGTCTCGGGATGTGACATTCCGGTTCCTGGGGGCGCGCCAAAGTCATCGGGTCTTTCGACCCGAGCGGCGCCCCCTCTGTCACCGGAACCTGAGAGATTTGACCGCACCCGGTGGAACGGGCACGGCTTACGCCTTCGGTGAGCCACCCGCATGATCCCTGAGGGTCACGCCGCAGCTGCTTTCCAGAGTGTCGTCCCCCTGCGGTCCTTTTGCCTGAGCGGTTCCGGGGCGGTTGCGCCTTCGGCGCCGGCCATCATCCGGAGATGGGCCGGTCTCTCCCGCAGGGATCTTCCGATCGACCGCTCCGAGGAGCGACCGCGGTCACCATAGACAAACGCGCCGCACGGTCAATGCGGCGCGTTCCGTCATTGCGCGGGCGGCGGGCCGAAGGTGGCCGGGGCGGGCCCGAAGGTGGGAGCCGGGCCGAACGTGTTGGGGTCCGCCGCGGGCTTGCTGGCTGCCGGCTGGGTGGCGGCGGGCGCGGCGGCTGCCGGAGCAGCGGTTGCCGCCGGAGCCGGCGCATCGGCCGCAGGCGCGGCGGGACGGGGCCGGGCCGGACGCGGCCGCGCCGGGGTTTCGCCCTTGGGGTCGAAGCCGACGTAGATCACGTATTTCGCCACCGCCTCCGGGGTCGTGACCGGGAACGAGATGGTATCCTCCACGACCGTGAAGGTGGTCTGGGTTTCACCCTGGGGAATGTTCAGCGGCACCACAAAGAATTTGGTGGTGATGGTCTTGGGCGAGGGGCCTTCCTGCACCACGGCGATGCGGATCGGCACGTTGAGCGCGCCGGGCGTTCCCTTGTCGCCGAGCAGGACCCGGCCGTCGAGGCCGACCTTCACGGTCATGACGCCGTTCGCGATATTGCATTCGCGCGCCATCTGGCCGAGCGAGCCCTGGTATTTCAGGCCGCCGCCGGGCGCCGGCACCTGCCAGGCGGACGCGCCGGAGCGCACATCCACACGCGGGCATTCGAACTCGACCGCATCGGGGCCGGAGCCCACGGTCATATTATTCGTGGTCTGGGCGGCTCCAACGCCGCCGGCTGCCGCGGACGGGTCGACATTCACGCCGGGCGCGCCAAACGTCCCCTGCGAGTTGCCCGCGCACCCTGCAAGGGTGATGGCCATGGCTGCCCCGGCCAACACACGCATAGGCAGAGCCGCGTCTAAAGCAAAACGCATGAGGAAACTCCAAAAACCTCCGCAACACGCGTATGTATAACAGAAGGTTAAAGCGCAGGGGGAGGGGGGACCTGCGCCTTGAGCCTGTCCTTGGCGAGGTATCTGACTCTATGGTTACCGGCGGTGCCGGCCGGTCAGTTTCCCACCACCCCCACCGGTCGCCCGGCAACCACAACCAGAGCCTTGCGCGCACCCGCGAGACGCTGCGAGACGCGGCGCAGATCCTCCAGCGTCACCGCCTCGATCAGCGAATTGCGGCGATCAATATAATCCATTCCGAGCTTGTCGATCTGGATCTGGAGCAATTGCCCGGCGATCTTTGCGGAGGTGTCGAAGCGCAGCGCGTAGCTGCCGGTGAGGTAGCTCTTGGCCTCGTCCAGCTCCTCCTGGGTCGGGCCCTGGTCGAGGATCTGCTGGAATTCCGCGTTGATGATCTTGATGGATTCACCTGCGCGGTCATTCTTGGTGGCAGTTCCGGCGAACCACAGGCCCACGTGCTCCAGCGCCACCTGGTAGGAATAGACCGAATAGGCGAGCCCGCGCGCCTCGCGCACTTCCTTGAACAGACGTGAGGAAAAGGCGCTGCCGCCGAGAATGTGGTTCAGCACATAGGCCGGGATGAAATCCGGGTCCTGCCGCTCCAGCCCGTCGGTGCCGATCATGACCACGGATTGGGGGACATCCAGTGGGATCACGTCGGTCTTGCCGAGGCCCTGGGGCTGCACGTCGGCGACCGGGGTCAATTGCGCGGTGGCGGGAAGCGCGCCGAACACACGGTCCAGCTCGGTGGCGAGCTCCTCGGGCGTGATGTCGCCCACCACCGCCACGCGCAGGTTGGAGCGGGCGAGGTTGCGCTTGGCGAAGCCCGCCAGATCCTCGCGCGTGATATCGGCGACGCTGGCGAGCGTGCCGTCCACCGGGCGGCCATAGGGATGGTTCGGGAAGGCGAGCGCGAACCAGCGCTCGTTGGCAAGCGAATTGGGATCGGTCGAGCGCCGGCGCAGCGAGGCGAGCTGCGCGGTGCGGATGCGCTCCACCGCCTCGGTGTCAAAGCGCGGCTGCGTCACCGACAGGCGCAGCATGTCGAACGCGGCGTCGCGGTTTTCCGAAAGGGTGCGCACCGAGCCGCGCAGCTCGTCGCGCCCGGCGTCGAAATGCAGCTCGATGGCCTTGTCCGCCAGCGCCTGGTGGAAGCGCTCGGCATCATATTCGCCCGCGCCCTCGTCCAGCAGCGAGGCGGCGAGGCTGGCGATGCCGGGGCGTTCCGCCGGATCCTGCGCCGCGCCGCCGAGGAACGCGAATTCCATGGCGAGCAGCGGCAAGGTGGTGTCGCGCACCAGCCACGCCTCGATGCCGCCGGGGCTGACCACGCGCGTGATCCGCGTGGTCTGGGACTGGGCAGGAGCCGCGGAAACAAGAGAAACAGCCATCATCACCAACACAAGAATGCGAGCGCTAAAGAGGGAAGCAGCGGGACGAGCGCTCACGAGCGCTTCTCCGGGGCCGCCGGCGCGGCTGCGGGGGGCGGCGTCAGATAGCCGGTCACCGCGCGCTTCAGCACGAGATACTGCTCGGCAGCCGCCTTCACGTCCGCCACGCTGACGCGCTTGATGAGGTCCGGCCAGCGGTTCACATCCTCCACGGAAATGCCGGTGGCCCAGGCCGCGCCATAGATGCGCGCGAGGGTCGCCTGGTTGTCGCGGGCATAGATGGCTTCAGCCGTCAGGCGGGTCTTGGCGCGGGCCAGCTCGACATCGTCCGGCCCGTCCTTCGCCATCTTCGCCACCACGCCGTCCATGGCCTGTTCCAGCGCCTCCAGCGTCACGCCCGGACGGGGGGAGGCGGAAATGCCGAAGCGGGTCTCGTCATAGGCTGTGCTGTGGTACCAGGCGCCGGCGCCAGCCGCGAGCCCCTGCTCGACCACCAGCTCGCGATAGAGGCGGCCGGTCTGCCCGCCGCCGAGGACCTGGGCGAGCACGTCCAGCGCCTCCGCCTCGCCGGGCTTGGCGGTGCGATAGGAGGGCACCAGATAGCTGCGCTGAAGGCTCGGCTGGGCAACCCGCGGATCGCTCAGCGAAACCCGGCGATGGACCTGCGGCTCGGGCTCTTGCGGGCGGTTGCGCGGCGGCGTGTCGGCGCGGGGAATGACGCCATAGGTCTTCTCGGCCAGCGCCCGCACCGCCTCGGGCTCCACATCGCCCGCGACCACCAGCACCGCATTGTTGGGAGCGTAGAAGCGGCGATAGAAGGCGAGCGCGTCCTCGCGGTTCAGCTGCTTGATCTCATGCTCCCAGCCAATGATCGGATGCTGGTAGGGATGGTTCACATAGGTCGCGGCCTGGAGCGCCTCGGACAGGCGGGCGCCGGGGTCGCTGTCGGTGCGCATGCGGCGCTCTTCGAGCACCACGTCGCGCTCGGGCAGCACCACCGCGTCGGAGAGCTTCAGCCCGGTCATGCGATCGGCCTCAAAGGTCATCACCGTTTCCAGGTGCTCCTTGGCGACGCGCTGGTAATAGGCGGTGTAATCCTGCGAGGTGAAGGCGTTTTCCTGGCCGCCCAGGCGCGCCACCTCGCCCGAGAACTTGCCGGGGCCGGCCTTCTCGGTGCCCTTGAACATCAGATGCTCGAGGAAATGGGCGATGCCGGACTTGCCTGCCTGCTCGTCCGCCGAGCCGACCTTGTACCACACCATATGGGTGACCACGGGCGCGCGGTGATCGGGAATCACCATCACCGTCAGGCCATTGGCCAGCTGGTATTGGGTGACGTCCGGCCCTGCGGCGGAAGCGGCGTTCAACGTTGCTGCGGCGGTTCCCGCGGCGACCATTGCGATCATTGCCAGGCGTCTCATCTGTTCGTTTCTGCCCTTTTGAGGCACGGGCCGCGCGAAGGGGTGACGGCGCATCGCCTTAAAATAGGAAGCCGGCGGCGCACCGCCACCGCGGCGGGACGTGTTTTGCGCACATTCCTGCGCGCGTGCGGCCCTCGTGCGTGCGGCGCTGTGTCCTCACGCGGTTCGGCACATTGCGAAGATCGATGCCGGGGAGCGGCGCGCCCGCGGCCCGAACCCCTCACTGGCGATCGAACAAGGTGGGGAACTTGAAGGGTTCCGCCTTCTGCTCCACCACCCCATAGGGCGCGTTGGGCGCCGGGGTCTGGTAGCCCGGAGGCGGTTCGGTCAGTTCGGTCCGCTCGGGCTCGCCGTTGAAGGTGAGCTTGTCCTTGTCGCCGCCCTGGGGCGCGAACCAGTTCTTGAAGCCGAGTTCGCTCGGCAGCAGCACGTCGCGCTTGGATTCAGCCCCGACCGGCGCGCCGGTCGAAGCACTCTGCGTCGGCTTGAGGCGCGGATTGTTCAATTGCGAGGGCAGCAGCACGCGGCTGGAATCGGTGAGGCCCACCGGGGTCTGGTCCCCGGCCTTGGCCTTCGCCGCGCGGATCACGTCCGGATCCTTCGGCCAGTTGGGATTGACGGCTGCGCCGCCGTCGCGCGGGGGCGGCAAGGTGTTGGCGGCGCTTGGCGGAGGAACCACCAGCGGCGCACGCTCGCGATATTGGATCTGCGGCTTCTCGTCGTCATTGAGACCGAGGAACCCGCCGAGCGTGGTCTTGAAGAAGTCGCCGGTATCGCTTTCCTGGGCAAAGGCGAGGTTCGGCGTGGCGGAGAGGGCGGCGAATGGAAGCGCGGCCAGCATGAGACCACGCAGCATCAAGGCTCGGTTCCGCCGATTTTCCGTCATTCGCATAGGCCTTTCCCTCGTGCGCCTGCCCCTTCTCGGACATTCAGCCCATACGGCTGAGGTCAGAGGGCGGCATTTTTGAGGCGCGTCCGAAGAAAGCATCATAAAGCAGCACGGCCACGCCCACAACGACCGCCACATCCGCCACGTTGAACACGTACCAATTGAAGCCGAACGCGTGCAGCGACACGAAATCGAACACCGCGCCATAGACCACCCGGTCGGCAGCATTGCCGATGGCCCCGCCGATCAAAAGACCGAGGGAGAACGCCTCCAGTTTGCGCGGGGTGCGGGCGAGCCACACCGCGAACAGCAGGGAGGCGATCACCTTGAACGCCACCAGCACCCAGCGCCCGGTCTCGCCCTGGGGGAACAGGCCATAGCTGATGCCGCTGTTCCACAGCACCACCAGATTGAGGAACGGCGTCAGTTCCCGCACGCCCTCCGGCCAGCTCTGCGACCAGGCGAGCACCGCCGTCTTGCTGCCCTGGTCGAGCACCAGGACGATCAGCGCCACCAGGACGCCGAGGCGGATGTGGCGCACCGGGCGGCTCATTCGGCGGCCGCTCGCGCGGCCAGCTCGCGCAGGGCGCGGGCATCGCGCAAAGTGACGTCGGGATAATCGGGATCGCTGCCGACTTCCTCCAGCACCTTCCAGGAGCGCGCGCACTTGCGGCCCTGCGCCAGGGCGGGCACCACCGCGACGCCGGGCACCTCATCGAGCATGAAGGCGCCTTCGGGCGGTGCGTCGAGGATCAGGGTCGCGCCGGACGTGATGCACACTTCCGCGAGGTCCACACCCTCCAGCGCTGCGGCGAGGTCCGCTTGCGTCACGAAAACCTGCGGCGCGGCTTCGAGCGAGGAGCCGATGCGCTTGGCGGTGCGCTCCACCTCCAGCGCGCCGAGCACGACGCGGCGCACGAGGCGGATCTTCCGCCAGGTTTCCGCGAGGTCCTCATTCTTCCACGCCGCCGGCGTTTCCGGGAAGGTGCGCAGATGCACCGAGCCGTCCGCGCTGCCGGTACGCGCCAGGAACGCTTCCTCGCAGGTGAAGGGCAGAATGGGCGCGAGCCAGGTGACGATGCGTTCGAACACTTCGTCCAGCACCGTCAGGCAGGCGCGGCGGGTGAGCGAGGAGAGGGGATCGCAATAAAGCGCGTCCTTGCGCACGTCGAAATAGAAGGCGGAGAGCTCGCTCGTCATGAAGGACGTGAGCAAGGCGTGGACCTTCTTGTAATCATAGGCCACGTAAGCGGCGCGGATCTGCCCGTCCAGCTCCTGGAGGCGATGCAGGATCAGCTTTTCCAACGGCGGCATGTCGGCGAAGGCGACCCGCTCGGCGGCGCGGTAATGATGCAGCGAGCCCAGCAGCCAGCGCACGGTATTGCGCAATTTCCGATAGGTATCGGCGGTGGTCTTCAGGATTTCGGGGCCGATCTTCAGATCGTCCGCATAGTCCGAGGCGCACACCCACAGGCGCAGGATATCGGCGCCGGACGTCTTGATCACGTCCTGGGGCGAGACCACGTTGCCGAGCGACTTGGACATCTTGTGCCCGTTCTCGTCCAGCACGAAGCCGTGGGTGAGCACCGCATCATAGGGCGGGCGGCCGCGCGTGCCGCAGCTTTCCAGCAGGGAGGAATGGAACCAGCCGCGATGCTGGTCCGAGCCTTCCAGATACATCACCCGGTCCGGCCCGTCCGGCGGGCGGTTCGCCTTCAGGTCGGGGCGCACTTCCAAAGTGAAGGCATGGGTGGAGCCCGAGTCGAACCACACGTCGAGAATGTCGTCCACCTTCGCCCAGCCTTCGGCGGCGCGGTCGGCGAGGAAGCGTTCGCGGGCGCCGTCCTTGTACCAAGCGTCGGCGCCTTCCAGCGCGAAGGCCTCGGCGATGCGGGCGTTCACGGCGGGGTCCTTGAGGATCTCCACCGAGCCGTCGCCAACTTCCTTCACGAACACGGCGATGGGCACACCCCAGGCGCGCTGGCGCGAGACCACCCAGTCGGGGCGGCTGGCGATCATGCCGGTGATGCGGTTTTCACCCGTCGCCGGCACCCAATCCACGGTCTTGATGCCGGCGAGCGCGCGGGCGCGCAGAGTATCGGGTTCATTGCCGGCCAGGGTCGCCGGGCGCGGCGCCGCCTTGCCGTCGGGCAGGCGGATGTCCTGGTCCATGGCGATGAACCATTGCGGCGTATTGCGGAAGATCACCGGCTTCTTGGAGCGCCAGGAATGGGGATATTGATGCTTCAGCCGCCCGCGCGCGAGCAGGTTGCCGGCCGCCACCAGAGCGTCGATGACCGCCTGGTTGGCATCGCCCTTCTCGCCCTTCTCGGTGATGACGCGCTTGCCTGAAAATCCCGGCGCCTGGTCGGTATAGAAGCTGTCCTCGTCCACCGTATAGGGAATGGCGGGATTGATGCCGCGCTCCTCCAGCCAGCGGCGATGCGCCGTCCAGATCTCGAAATCCTCGCGGCCGTGGCCGGGGGCCGTGTGGACGAAGCCCGTGCCCGCATCGTCGGTGACATGATCGCCTTCGAGCAGGGGGACCTTGAACGTGTAACCGAGGCCGGCGAGGGGGTGGGCGGTGGTGAGGTTCGCCAGCACGTCCGCCGGCACGTCCGCGATGCGCTTGTAACCCCTGACTTCACCGACTTTATATCCATCATACTTCAGGATGCGGGCGGCCTTGAACACGTCCTCCGCCAGTTTGTCGGCCAGGATCAGCGTGTCGCCGACCTTCGACCAATTGTCGGCCGGCGCCTCGGTGACCTCATACAGGCCGTAGGAGATGCGCTTCGAGAAGGAGATCGCCCGGTTGCCGGGCATGGTCCAGGGGGTGGTGGTCCAGATGACCACTGACGCCTTTTCCAAAGCATCGTTCATCGGATCGGTCGTTCGACCTGGCACTATATCTTCGAGCAGCGCAATGCGCGAAGTCTTGACCGGAAACTTCACCCACACCGTATCCGACTGGTGGTCGTGATATTCCACCTCCGCCTCGGCCAGCGCGGTCTTTTCCACCACCGACCACATCACCGGCTTGGAGCCGCGATAGAGCAGGCCGTTTTCCGCGAACTTGATGATCTCGCGGGCGATCTGCGCCTCGGGATGATCCCAATCGCCCTCGACGCCCAGGCGCTTGAATTCGGTGCGCTGCTCGTTCAGCCAATGCTCGGCATAGGCGCGGCATTCCTGGCGGAAGGCGATCATCGCGGCGCTGTCGGAGAAGTCGGGCTTGGCCTTGCCCTTCTTGCGGTAATTCTCTTCCTCGATCTTCCATTCGATCGGCAGGCCATGGCAATCCCAGCCGGGGACGTAATTGGAATCGAAGCCCAGCATCTGCTGGGAGCGCGTCACCACGTCCTTGAGGATCTTGTTGAGCGCGTGGCCGATATGGATGTTGCCATTGGCATAGGGCGGGCCGTCGTGCAGCACGAAGCGCGGGCGGCCGCGGCCCGCTTCCCGCAATTGTTCGCGCAGGCCGATGCGGGCCCAGCGCTCCAGCAATTCCGGCTCCTTCTTGGGCAGTCCGCCCCGCATGGGGAAGTCGGTCTGCGGCAGGAACAGGGTCGCGGAATAGTCCACGGCGTCGGACGGCGTCTTCTCGGTCATGGGATCGGGCTCGAAAGGGATCTTGGCGGCAGATCGTTACATCGTGTGGCGCACCCCGGCGCATCGGCGGGGCGGTCGCGGCGAAGGGGCGTGTCCCGGTTGACCCCGCGCGCTCAGGCGCGCTGGCGGGGTGCCGGGCAGGTAATTCGCGCCCGGGCCGGGCGGCGCGCGCCCTGATGTGACGGTGCTTGTGCCATGCAGGGCTTCTAGCAGGGCTCTCGGCGCGGGAAAAGCCCGGATGGAACACGGACGGGCGATGGCCGCCTGTGCGAAAGCGGGTTATGCCGCCGCCGGGTCGCCCCCGAAAAGCGATGAAGCCCCGGCCATGCGGCCGAGGCTTCATCTTCCCCTCTTTTTATTTCGATCGGACACGCCGTTGCGTGGAGCCTGTCCGTAAACATCGGCGGCCGGGTTCGCGCCGAGGCCGCATTCTGGTCCGCATCGGCCCACCGCACGGGCGGGCCCTCTCCGGCCGAGCCGGAAGACGCGGGGCGGCGGAGCCGCCGCCCCTCAGGCTCAGCTGTGGTAGGCGCGCTCGCCGTGCTCGGTGATGTCGAGACCCTCGCGCTCCTTCTCCACCGGGGCGCGCAGTCCGACCACGGCCTTGATGATGTAGAAGAGGATCGCGGAGCCGACGCCAGACCACACGAGGGTGACCAGCACCGCCTTGATCTGAGCCATCACCTGGGTGCCCATGGCATATTCCGCGACCGCACCGGTGGTGTAGTCGTAGATGCCGGTGCCGCCGAGGGCCGGGGCGACGACGATGCCGGTCGCGATGGCGCCGAAGATGCCGCCGACGCAGTGCACGCCGAACACGTCCAGCGAGTCATCGTAGCCGAAGGCGTTCTTCACGGTGGTGCAGAAGAAGAAGCACAGCACGCCGACGATCAGGCCGGAGACCAGCGAGCCCATGATGCCGGCGAAGCCCGCCATCGGGGTGACGGCCACGAGGCCGGCAACCGCGCCCGACACGACGCCGAGCATGGAGGGCTTACCCTTGGCAAGCCACTCGATGATCATCCAGGAGATGGCGGCGGCGCAGGTGGCGATGAAGGTGTTCATCATGGCCAGCGCGGTGAGGCCGTTGGCTTCCAGGTTGGAGCCGGCGTTGAAGCCGAACCAGCCGACCCACAGGAGGGAGGCGCCGACCATGGTGAGCGTCAGAGAGTGGGGGGAGAAGGCTTCCTTGCCGAAGCCGGTGCGCTTGCCGACGATGAGGCAGCCCACGAGGGCGGCGATACCGGCGTTGATGTGCACGACGGTGCCGCCGGCGAAGTCGATGGCACCGAGCTTGTAGATGTAGCCGGCATCGGCCATCACCGCGTCCAGGGCTTCCTGGGCGGCGGCCTTTGCCGGGCCGTCAGCCGCAGCCGCAAGCGCCTTGGCAGCCGCATCCACCGCATCCGGGCCGGCCCAGTACCAAACCATGTGGGCCATGGGGAAATAGATGAACGTGACCCAGAGCGGCACGAACAGCACGATCGCCGAGAACTTCACGCGTTCCGCGAACGCACCGAAGATCAGCGCCGGGGTGATCATGGCGAAGGTCATCTGGAAGGCGACGAACACCAGTTCCGGAATCGCCACGCCGACCGTGAAGGTGGCGCCGGCGGATTCCGTCGTGATGCCCTTCATGAAGGCCTTGGAGAAGCCGCCGACGAATTCGGAGCCGCCGGTGAAGGCCATGGAATAGCCGTACAGGACCCAGATCAGGCCGACGATGCAGACGGTGTAGAACACCTGCATCAGCACCGAGAGCATGTTCTTGCCGCGCACGAGGCCGCCGTAGAACAGGGCGAGGCCGGGGACCGACATCATCAGCACGACCATGGCGGAAACCAGCATCCAGGCCGTGTCGCCCTTATTGATGGTCGGCGCCGCGGCAACCGCCGCCGCGGCGTCGGCCGCCGGCGTGGCTGTCTGCGCAAGCACGGGCATGGCAAGGGCCGCCGCTGCGAGAAGGGTTGGCAGTCCCACGCGGGACCAGGTCTTGAACGTCATGGAATATGGCTCCGTGAATGAGGATTGCTCAGAGGGCGTCGGTGTCGGTCTCGCCGGTACGGATGCGAACCGCCTGATCGATCTGGAAGACGAAGATCTTCCCGTCGCCGATCTGGCCCGTCTTGGCGGCGGCGGTGATGGCTTCCACCACCTTCGCGACCTGATCGGAGGCGACCGCCACCTCGATCTTCAGCTTGGGGAGAAAGCTCACGGCATATTCGGCGCCGCGATAGATTTCCGTGTGCCCCTTCTGGCGGCCATAGCCCTTGACCTCGGTCACGGTCAGGCCGTGGACCCCGATGCCGGTCAGGGCGTCGCGCACCTCTTCGAGCTTGAACGGCTTAATGATGGCCATCACGATCTTCATGGATCGATCCCTGTCCCTGTCCCCGAGATGCCCTCGCACCGCAAAGCGGAGGGCGCGTTCTTCCGGGCCGGGCCGCGCGTGACGGGGAAAATCCACGCTGCAGCACCCGAGCCTGGGAAGAGGGAATCAAGGACCGTGCCAAACGGGTAAAGCCTCGTTTACGGCGTGCTTATTTTCTCGCCACGAGACTCTTCGTCATGCGCTTGCCGCAACGTTGCCGGAATTTTAGCCTAAAAATTCATCATATCGCTTAATTTGCAGTCATCTCGGGATGACGGGGCGCATCAAACCTTCCTGTGCCGCGGAAGCGACCAGCTTGCCGTCGCGGGTGAACAATTCGCCCCGGCAAAAGCCCCGGGCGCCCCCCGCCGCCGGACTTTCCTGAACGTAAAGCAACCATTCATCGGCGCGGAATGGCTGATGGAACCAGAGGGCGTGATCGAGGCTCGCCACCTGGATGTCCGGGTCGAACACGCTCTTGCGATGCGGCACCAGCGCCGCCTGCAGCAGCGAGAGGTCGGAGGCATAGGCCAACACCGCCTGCTGCGTGCGCAGGTCGTCCGGCAAGGGGCCGCGCGCGCGCACCCAGATGCTCGGCCGGGAGGTGTTGATATTGCCCGAGAGGAAAGAGGGATCGAGGCTGGTCGGCTTCACTTCCAGCGGCCGCAGCGCCATCCAGTCGCGCTTCGAGGCCGCGGGAAAGCGCTTCAACAGCTTGTCGCGCCAGACTTCGTCGGAGGGCAATTGCTCCGGCTGGGGCACCTGGGGCATGGCGATCTGGTGCTCCAGCCCCGGTTCCAGTACCTGGAATGAGGCGGACATGGAGAAGATCGCCTTGCCGTGCTGGATCGCCTTCACCGTGCGCGTGGTGAAGGAGCGGCCATCGCGGATGCGGTCCACCTCATAGACGATCGGGATCGTGGGATCGCCGCCCAGCAGGAAATAGCCGTGCAGCGAATGGGTGATGCGGTCCATCTCCACGGTGCGCTGCGCGGCCACCAGGGCCTGCGCCACCACCTGCCCGCCGAACACCCGCCCCCCGCCGGGGCTCCCGCTGCGACCCCGGAACAGATTGATCTCCAGGGGCTCAAGGTCGAGGATGTGCAAAAGGGCTTCGACATCATTCATGGCGGGGCTCGACCTTGACGGTTGCTGGGCAGGCTCGGGCGAGCGAGCCACGCGCGCGGGCGCCCGTCAAGGTCAGGCTGCCGCACGCGTCCGCATCGCCGGGCTGCTTTCACCCCGCGCCATAGTATGGGCGGCGGGGAAATCGAGGAGAAGATCATGACCGCCAGCGCCCAGACCCACACGCCCGCCTCAGGCCGCGCCGATGTGGTGATCGCGGGGGCGGGGCTCGCCGGACTGAGTCTTGCGCTCGCACTCAGGGACGGGCTCGGACGCGACGCCGCCATCACGGTGCTGGACCCGGCCTTCGCGCGTGGCACCTGGGGCGATCCACGCGCCTCCGCCATCGCCGCCGGCGCGCGGCGCCTGCTCACCGTGCTCGGCGTCTGGGACAAGGTGGCGCAGGCGGCCGAACCCATGCGCACCATGGTGGTCACCGACAGCCGCACCCGCGACGTCGCCCGCCCGGTCTTCCTCACCTTCGACGGCGAGGTCGAAGCCGGCGAGGCGTTTGCCTACATGGTGCCGAATGCCGTGCTCCAGCAAGCGCTTACCGAGGCGGCCCAGGCCGCCGGCGTGACGCTGATCGCCGAGCCGGTGCGCGCTTTCTCCACCGACCGCAGCGGCGTGACCGTGTCCTATGGTGCCGACCAGACCTTGCGCGCCCCGCTCCTGGTGGCCTGCGACGGCGCCCGCTCGCGCCTGCGGGAGATGGCCGGCATCCAGACCGTTTCCTGGGCCTATGGCCAATCCGCCATCACCTTCACCGTGGAGCATGAGCGCCCGCACGAGGGGCGGGCGGAGGAACATTTCCTGCCCGGCGGGCCGTTCGCCACGCTGCCTTTGCCGGGCAACCGCTCCTCGGTGGTGTGGACCGAGCGGACGGCGGAGGCGCAGCGCCTTGTGGAATTGCCGGCGTTCCGCTTCCAGGAGGAGTTGGAACAGCGCTTCGGCCTCTCGCTCGGCGCGGTGAAGCCGGTGACCAAGCCGAGCGTGCATCCCCTTGGCTTCGCCATGGCGCGCAGCTTCATCGGCGAGCGATTCGCCTTGGTGGGCGATGCCGCCCACCTCATCCACCCCATCGCCGGGCAGGGCCTCAACATGGGGCTGCGCGATGTCGCCGCATTGGCCGAGGCGATCACGGACGCGGCCCGGGTCGGGCTCGATTATGCCTCGCCCCAGGTGCTGGAGCGGTATCAGCGCTGGCGCCGGTTCGACACCTTGGCCATGGGGGTGGCCACCGACGGGCTGAACAAATTGTTCTCCAACCATTCCGATGCCCTGCGCCTGATGCGCGACGTGGGCCTCGGCCTGGTGGACCGCCTGCCGCGCCTCAAGGGCCTGTTCATCAAGGATGCGGCGGGGCTGACCGGGGCGGTGCCCAAGCTCATGCGCGGGGTGGCGCTGTAGCGCGAGGATCCGCCTTGGGAGGAATGGGGCGGGGGAATCCGTGCCTGCCGTCCCGCTCCAGGGCGCATTTTTCCAAAAATGTTTCACGTGAAACAATGACTTAGCGAAGACGAACAGGGTGTGAAGCGGGTTTCCCGCGGCTTTTCGGGCGATGACACCGCAAGTTCGGGCGAATGTTCGCCACACATGAATCTGAAGCGCGCGACCCTTGCCGCAATCCGTGTCTCGGCGGCTATCTGCAACCAGAGGCCCGCTTCTGCCTGGGATTCAGCTTCTTTAGCCCGAGCTGCGCCCCAAATTGCTCTTCCATTAGCCTGAGCTTCGCCTCGGGGCATCTTCCTTTGCACCGACCCGCGCCTCGGGTTAGCCCCCTCTGCCTGGGCTTCGCCTTAGCGTCAGCTTGCACCTTGCACCTTGCCCGAGGCTTCCGCCTCAGCGTCACCTCTGCCTCAGGCTTCGCCTCGTCTCTGCCCGAGGCTTCGCCTCAGCTGCCTATGCCTTTGTTTGAAGCCTGAGGTTGCGCCTCAGCTTCCTTTGCCTTCGCCTGAGGCTGCGTCTCAGCGTCACCTTTGCCTTTGCCTGAGGCTTCGCCTCAGGCTTGGGTCTCGATGAAGCGCACCAGCGCCGGCAGCACGCCGGGGTGCAGCGGAGCGGCGCGGTTCTTATAGAGGGCGAAATTCGCCGCCCGGTCCTCCGGCGCCACCTTGAACATGTGGTTCGCATCCGCCAGCGTCACCACCTCCGCGTCCGGCCGGCCGCGCCGCAGGGCCGCAAGATCCCGCCCGTTCACCTGGAGATCGCGCAGCCCCTGCACCAGCAAGGTGGGCGTGCGCACGCGGGCGAGGTCGCGCGCCGGGTCCACCGCGCATTCCGAGGCCAGGAAAGGCTGGACCGAGGGGCGGAACGCCATGCGCAGCGCGGGGGGCACCTCGGCCACCCGCCCGCCGGCCGCCACCGTCCGCAGGATGGTCAGCGCCTTGTCCAGCATGGAATCGGTGAGGTTCATGGCGACGAACTGGTCGTGCAGAATTTCCCCAAGCGGTCGGCCTGCGCCGGCCAGCAGCACCAGGCCCGACACCGGCACCCGCC
>NCEH01000078.1 GCA_002304505.1 Rhizobiales bacterium 32-66-11
AGCGTCGCCACCGGGCCGAAGATCTCGTCCTGGCACACCTGCGAGGCGTGCGGGATGCCTTCGATGAGGGTGGTCTGGTAGAAATAGCCGTCCTTCAGGGCCGGGTCCTGTGGGCGCGCGCCGCCGGTGAGGATGCGCGCGCCCTCGGTCTGGCGCGCCATCTGCACATAGCGCTCCACGCGGTCGAGCTGGGATTTGGAGATGATGGACCCGACCTGCGTGCGCTCGTCCAGCGGGTCGCCGATGCGGAAAGTGGGGATAATCGCAAGCACCCGCTCCACCACTTCGTCATAGAGCGAGTCGTGAATATAGACGCGCGTGCCGGCGGTGCAGGACTGGCCCTGGCGCTGCAGCCGCAGCCCGCGCACCACGCCGTCGGCGGCGGCCGCGGGATCCATGTCGGGCAGGAAGACGCTCGGATTCTTGCCGCCCAGCTCCGCCGTCACGGGGGCGATCTTGTCGGCCGCGTAATGCAGGATTTTCACGCCTACCGCGCTCGATCCGGTGAAGGTGACCTTGCGCACCTGGGGATGCTCGCACAGCAGGCGCCCGGCCTCTTCGCCAAGGCCCGAGATGCAATTCGCGACGCCAGGCGGCAGCACTTCCTGAAGCAGCTCGAAGCAGCGCAGCACGGCCAGCGGCGCCTGTTCGGCGGTCTTGAGCACGACCGTATTGCCGGCCGCGAGCGCCGGGCCGATCTTGGATGCGAGTTGCATCAGCGGCGCATTCCAGGGAATGATGGCGGCGACCACGCCAAGCGGTTCGCGCTTGGTGAACAGCAGGCGGCCGTCGAGATAGGGGATGGTCTGCCCCTTCACCTCACCGGCGAGGCCGGCGAAGAAACGCAGGATATCCACCATGGTTGCGGCTTCGCCGCGGGTCTGGGTCGCGAGGGCGTTGCCGGTCTCGAATGCGGAAAGCTGGGCGATCGCTTCCGCCTCGCTCTCCAGCCGCGCGGCGGCCTTCACCAGGAAGGCGGCGCGGTCGCGGGCGGTGAGGTGGCGCCAGCCGGCGAAGGCGGCGCTCGCGGAGGCGACCGCGCGGTCCACGTCGGCGGTGCCGCAGCGGGGCGCGTGGCCGATGATGCGGGCGGTGGCGGGATTGTCGATTTCGAACGTGTGGTCGGTGAGCGCGGCCTGGAGACGGCCTTCGCACACCACCATTGCGGACAGGCGCTTTGCTTCCGCAGCGGCCGCTTCCGCGCGCTGGACGGGCGATATGGCCTCGCTGATATCGAGCATTGGCTTCCTCTCGTTTCCGCCCCGGCTCCGCTCCTTGGGTCTGCCGGCGGGCCATTCCGTTGCACTTCGGCGCGGCGGGACGAGGTCCCTGCTCGGCTTGCGCATACGTATGCACTAGTGCTAATCGACGGCTAACAAGAAGTCAATCAGGTGATTGGAGACGCAAATGGCGCGTATTGGAATGATGCTCGGCGACCCCGCCGGCGTGGGGCCGGAGGTGGTCGCCAAGGTGCTTTCGGCCAACCGCAACGTGCCGGTCGCCTTGTTCGCGGATCCCGGGGTGTTCGCGCGCGCGCAGGCGATCGCGGGCGTTGCCATTGAGGTCGAGCCGGTTGCCGACAGCGCCGCCAGCGCCGCGTCCGATGCCCTGGTGACCCTGATCGAGGTGCCGTTGGCCGAGGGCGAGGCCCTGCAGCCCGGCATCGCCTCGGCGCAGGCCGGTCGCCACACGCTCGCGAGCCTCCAGGCGGTGGCCGCGGCCGCGGCAGCGGGGCATGTGAACGGCATCCTCTACGGGCCGCTCAACAAGCAGGCGATGAAGCTCGCCGGGCACCACGCCCTGGATGAGATGCATTATTTCCAGGAGCTGCTGAACTGGCGTGAGACTTGTTTCGAGCTGATCAATCGCGGCCCGCTCTGGACCACCCGCGTCACCTCCCACATTCCGATGAAGGAGGTCGCGGGAGCGATCACGGTCGAGCGCATCCTGGAAGCGACGCAGATCGGCGTGCGCGCGGCGCGGGCCGCCGGCATCGCCGCGCCGCGCATCCGCGTGGCGGCGCTCAATCCCCATGCGGGCGAAGGCGGGGCGATGGGTCTGGAGGAGATCGAGGTGCTCACCCCCGCCGTCGCCCGGATGAAGGCGGACGGGCTCGACGTGGAGGGTCCGTTCCCCGCCGACACCATCTTCCGCACCGCCCTGCGCGGGGATGCCGACCTGATCGTCACCATGTATCACGACCAGGGGCAGATCGCCCTGAAGACCGTCGCGTTCGGCGAAAACGTCACCGTGCTCGGCGGCATGCCGGTGCCCATCGTGACCTCCTCGCAGGGCACCGCCTTCGACATCGTCGGCCAGAACAAGGCCGATCCCTCGGCGCTGCAACATGCCTTCGATCTGGTGGTGCGCCTGGCGGGTGTCGGCGCGGCCTGGCGCGGGGAACAGCTTTCCGCATAGGCCGGCGGGCGGTGGCCCGGTTCAGGAAATCGGGCACACCGCCGCCCGCGCTCATTGCGAGGTGCCGTCGTGCACCGCGTGATAGCGGCGGCCGAAATAGATCAGCGCCTCCGGCGTCCCTCCGGCGGCGATGCCCACCACCTCGCAGAACAGCACGCAATGGGTGCCCACATCGACCGTGCGGGCCACCCGGCAATCGAACGCGGCCACCGCGTCCGCCAGCATGGGCGCGCCGGTGGCCGAGGGCGCCCATTGGGCGGCGGCGAAGCGCTCCGCCATGGGCGTCTTGCCGCCGAACAGATTGGACAGGCGCTTGTGACTCGGCGCCAGCGTGTTGACGCACAGCACCCCGTTGGCCGCAAACGCCGCGCTGACGGAGGAGCCGCGATTGAGGCACACCAGCAAGGTGGGCGGGCTATCGGTGACGCTGCACACCGCCGAGGCGGTAAAGCCCGCCTTCCCGCCCGGCCCGTCCGTGGTCACGACATTCACCGCCGCGCCCAAGCGGGACATGGCGTCGCGATAGTCCTGCTGGGTCACGGCCGGCGTATCGCCCGCGCCGGCGTCCACCGGCGGGGTCTGGCTGAGGTTCATGGGGGTCCCTCCAGGATGGCGGGGGGTGGCGGAACGCGCGGCCGGGCTCATGCCAGCACGCACGCTTCGGAAAAATCGAAGCGCGGCAGCCGGCCGAACACGCCGGACGGGTCGCCATGGCCGAGATTGACCAGGAAATTCGCCTTCCAGGTCGTTCCCTCAAAAAACGCCGCGTCCACCTTGGCCTTGTCGAAGCCGCCCATGGGGCCGGCATCGAGCCCCAGCGCGCGGGCGGCCAGGATCAGATAGGCGCCCTGCAAGGTGCCGTTGAGAAAGGCGGTCTCGCGCGCCGCTTCCGGGCTCGAGGTGAACCAGGATTTTGCATCCGCATGGGGAAACAGCTTGGGCAGATGGTCGTAGAAGGCTTCGTCCCGCGCCACGATCACCGTGACCGGGGCGGCCATGGTCTTGTCGAGATTGCCCTTGGAGAGGGCCGGGCGCAGCTTTTCCTTGCCCTCTAGCGTGCGCACGAAGACGAACCGGCCGGGCGAGCAATTGGCCGAGGTGGGGCCCATCTTCAACAGGTCATAGAGCTCGACCAGGGTTTCATCGGCAATCTTGCCATCGAGCCATTTGTTGTGGGACCGGGCGGTGCGGAACAAGGTGTCGAGAACATCCGGGCCGACGGCGCCGGGGTGCGAGGCTTCGCTCATGTGTCTCTCTCCGGGGTGCGGGGCGCGGCGGCGGCGCGCGGATGCGGCCGCCGCCTGCTCGTCAGAATTCCAGCAGATTGTCGCGCAGCTTCTCGTGGGTGTAGGCGGTGCGGGTCAGGCCGCGCCGCTGGAGCGCGGGGACGAGGCCGTCGGCCACTTCCATGATGTAGCGGCGCGAGACGCGCAGCACCGGCGTGGTGATGAGGAAGCCGTCGCCGCCCACCTCTTCCATCACTTCGCCCATGCGGTCGGCCACCTGGTCCGGCGTGCCGATCAGCTCCACCGAGGAGACGAGGCCGCCGCCGCCATCCACCACCAGTTCGCGCACAGTCTTGCCCGAGCCCCATTGCTGGAACTTGTCGAGCGTGCCCGACTCGCCATTGGTGACGAGCTTTTCCGGCAGCGGCTTGTCCACGTCGTATTTGGAGAAGTCGATCTCCGTGATGGCGGAAAGCGAGGACAAGGTGTCGTTGATGAAATGGGGCGAGGACACGAGGCGCTGATACTTGGCCTGCGCCTCCGCCTCGGTTTCGCCGAGCGTCGGCGTAATACAGAACAGCACCTTGATGGTATTCGGATCGCGGCCGAGCTTCACGGCGCGGGCGCGGATATCGTCGCGGAACTTCTTCATCTCGGCGACGCCGCTCGCCACCGAGATGATGGAATCCGCATGGAGCGCGGCGAAATCGCGCCCGCGCGGCGAGGCGCCGGCCTGCACATAGACCGGCCGGCCCTGGGGCGAGGGCACCGTGTTCAGCGGGCCGCGCACCTGGAAATACTTGCCCTTGTGGTCGATGGTGCGGACCTTGGAGGGATCGGCATAGATGCCGTTCTCCCGGTCGAGGACGACGGCGTCGCTATCCCAGCTGTCGAACAGCTTGCTGACCACTTCCATGTATTCGTCCGCCATCTCGTAGCGGATTTCGCGCAGCGGCAGCTTGTCCATGCCGAAATTCTGCGCGGCGAGATCTTCCGCTGAGGTGACGATGTTCCAGCCGAAGCGCCCGCGCGTCAGGCTGTCGATGGTGGAGCACAGCCGCGCCAGCAGATAGGGCGGATAGGCGAGGGTGGACATGGTGGCCACCACGCCGAGGCGGCTGGTGGCCATGCCCATGGCGGTGGCCAGCGGGGCGGGGTCGTGCTTCGGCACCATCATGGCGTTCTTCAGCGCGAAGTCGCGCGAGCCGCCGAAGGTCTCCGGCACCATGAGCTTGTCTTCGATCATGATGTAGTCGAAGCAGGCGCGCTCCAGCGTCTGCGCCATTTCCATGTAGAAGCGACCGTCCCAGGGATACCCGCCATTGCCGAACGGCTCGCGCCATTCGTCGGGGGTGAAGTTCATGAACCAGGCCAAGTGAAAGGGTTGCGCGACCATGTGGCGTGCTCCTAGGCGTTTGATGTTGAAGGCGGGCGAGGCTGTTAGGCGGCGCCGGCCTTGAGGGGGAAGGGGTGGATCATCGCCGCGGACGGGGGCGACGCCCCGCTCTGGCCGTGGTCCTGCCGCGCCTTGGCGCGGGCGGCTTCGAAGCGCTCGGATTCGCGGACGACCCGGCACTTGGCTTCGAAATTCGAAGTGATCGTGGCCCCATAGCGTTCCGGCGCCTGGGGATCCCTGCGGGGGCGGTCCACCGCGATCACGCGGGTGCCGAGCGCGAACGCCTCGGCCAGATCATGGGTGACCATGACGATGGTCATGGCATGCTCTTCCCACAATTCGCGCACCAGAACATGCATCGCCTTGCGCGTGCCGGGATCGAGCGCGCCGAACGGCTCGTCCAGCAGCAGCACCTTGGGCTTCATGATCAGCGCCTGGGCGATGGCAAGGCGCTGCTGCATGCCGCCGGACAGCTGCTGGGGATATTTATCCGCCGCCGCGCCAAGTCCGACGCGCTGGAGCAGGGCCATGGCCCGTTCCTTCAGTTCGCGGTGCTTCTTGCCGAAGAAGCGGCCGAGCAGCGGCGCCTGCGCCCATTGGGGGCCGAGCATCACATTGCCCAGCACGGTCTTGTGCGGGAACACCGAATAGCGCTGGAACACCACGCCCCGGTCGGCGGTGGGTTCGCTGGCGATCGGCTTGCCGTCGATCAGGATTTCCCCGCGCGTCGGGGTCTCCTGGCTCAGCAGCAGGCGCAGCAAGGTGGTCTTGCCGACGCCGCTCGGCCCGATGATCACCAGGAATTCGTGGTCCGGCAAATCGAGGCTGACGTTTTCCAGCACGATTGTGTCGCCGTATTCCTTCCAGACCTTGTCGATCTTGATCGCCGTCACCTCAGCTCTCCTTCAACGCGGCCCAGGGGAAGGCAAAAGTGTTGAGGCGGCGCAGGCCGTAATCCATCAGGAAGGCCAGCAAGGTGATCCAGGCGACGTAGGGCAGGATGACGTCCATCGCGAGATAGCGGCGCACCAGGAAGATGCGATAGCCGAGCCCGCCTTCGGCCGTGATGGCTTCCGCCGCGATCACGAACAGCCAAGTGGCGCCGAGCGAGAGGCGGACCGAATTGATGAGGTTCGGCATCACCTGCGGCAGCACCACATGGGTCATCATCTGCCAGGTGGAGCCGCCAAGCGTCTGCGCCTTGATGATCT
This sequence comes from Rhizobiales bacterium 32-66-11, assembly GCA_002304505.1. Lineage (GTDB taxonomy): Bacteria > Pseudomonadota > Alphaproteobacteria > Rhizobiales > Xanthobacteraceae > NCEH01. The sequence goes on from NCEH01000078.1 coordinate 6,252, forward strand.
GCTCGCGCGGCAGGCTCTCCACCCGCAGGACCACGTCGCGGATCAGGAACGGGGCGATGCCGAACACGATCAGCACGATCTTCGACACCTCGCCGAGCCCGAAGATGATGAACAGGATCGGCAGCACCGCCAGCGGCGGCACCAGGGAGAGCGCGGCCAGAACCGGCTCGAACATGGCGCGCAGATGGGGAATGAAGCCGATCAGGATGCCGAACACGCAGCCCAGCAGCGCCGAGATGCCGAGCCCCACGCACAGCCGCCAGAGGCTGAGATAAGTGTCGAACCAGAACAGATACTGGCCGCTGGAGCGATCCGGCTGCGCCATCAGGCGTTCCATGGCGGCGGTGAAAGACGAGAAGCTCGGGATGAGCTTATCGCCCGGATTGATCGCGAGGCGGGCCTCGGAGGCCATCAGATAGATCAGCAGGATGGCGAGGAAGGGAAGGAGGCCCAGGATCAGCTTCTGGCCGCGCGCGGGCGGATAATTGATGATGCGTCGCAAGGATCAGCCCTCCCTTCGTTCGCTGTGGTGTCAGAGCTTGCCGTCGGCCGCCGCCTGGGCGAACGAGGCGTTCACCCGCATCTTCACGTTCTTCGTATCGCCGAGCACGCTGCCGTCGGGCATCATGATGCCGATGGCGTCCACGCTGGTCGCGCCCTGGCCGAACAGGCCGCGGTCGAAGCAGAAGGTGCGGATATAGTCCCACGCCTTCTTGGTGCTGGCGGCGGTGAGGAAGCTCGCGGCCTCGGCGGGCGTGTAGAAGAAGTGGGTGGTCTCCACCTGCGACTGGAGGCCCGGGACATCGGTGCCCATGGCGCTGGCCATGATTTCATTGATGGGCTTGGCCGCATCGCCGCCGGCCTTCAGCGTGGCGAGCGCCTCATACCAGGCCCCGGTGATCGCCTTGGCGAAGTTCGGATTGTCCTTCAGCACCTCGGTCTTGCCGATGAAGACGTCCATGATCTCGCCGGGGATCTTGGAGCTGTCGAACAGAATCTTGGTGTCCTTGCTGCCGGCGAGCATGTCGGCGGTCATCGGCTTCCAGGAGACGGCGGTCTTCAGTTCCGGCTTGGTGAGATAGGCGGCGGCGATGTCGGCGTCCGAGATGTTGATGGTCTTCACCGCGCCGACGCCGTGCAGGCCGTTCATCACCAGCGCGCGGTCGAGCAGATAATGGGAGACGCTGAATTCCAGCAGATAGACGTCCTGGCCTTTCAGGTCCGCCACCGATTTGGCGGACTTGGACAGCAGCGCGTCATTGCCGTCGGAGAAGTCGGTGATGAGGAAGATCGAGGTGTCCACGCCGCCGGCGGCCGGCATGGTGAGCCCGTCCATGCCGGCGACGCCGACGCCGTCGAGGTCCCCGGCGATGAACTGATTGATGGAGCCGACATAGTCGTTGACCAGGACGAGATCGATGTCGATGCCGTATTTGTCGGCCCACTTCTTGAGAATGCCGGATTGCTTCATGTAGGCGAGCGGCATGAAGCCGACATAGATGGAATAGCCCATCTTGAAGGATTTCTTCTCGGCGGCCTCGGCGCGATTCGGGCCGGCGCCGAACACGGCGCTACAGAGCAGGGCAAGCAGGACCACGGCGCGTAAAAAGCGGTTCATAAGCGAACTCCGACGGTCGAATGCGACATGACGACGCTTATTAAGCGAGCGTTTAATACGCGCTCGCAAGCGGGATTTTTGCGCCGCACAACATTTATGCAAAACCTTGTGCTGCAAGGCCTGAAAGGCCCCATCTTGTGCAATTGGAACCCGGCCGTGCCTGCGATATCAGCAGCGAAAACCGGCTTTTCGCCTTATGACCTACGGGATAACCCCAAGTGGCCGCGTCAGGCCGGGCGTGCGATGCTCCGCCCGAAGGGAGAGTTTCAATGAATGTGAAGGCGGTGCGCCAGCGCCTCGATCCGGCCAAGCGGTCCGAACTCATATTGGATGAAGCGCTGAACTTGTTCGGCACCTCCCACTACAGCATCGTCACGGTGCGCGACATCGCATTGGCCTGCGGGATCAATGTCGGGCTGATCTATCATTATTTCGAGAACAAGGATCATCTGTTCCGCAGCGTGCTCGCCCACGCGTTGAACCAGATCATGGCCGGATACGAGGCGCGGCGCGGCGCGCGCGACAATGATCCGCTCTCCGATATCGGCGCCTGGCTCGATGTCCAGATCGAGATCGCCCCCACGGTGACGCGCATGGTCAAGATCATGGCCGATTATGCGGCCTTGAATGCCCGCGATGCGCAGGTGGACCAATTGATCGCGGATTTCTATCGCGACGAGCGGACCCTGGTGGAAGAGACGCTGGCGCGGGGCATCGCCGCCGGCCTGTATCGGCCCGTGGACACGGCCAAGATGGCGCGGCTGATCGGCCTGCATCTCGATGGCATCTTCCATGCTTCCGCCAGCCGTGGCGATGATCGCATCGCTGCCGACATCGAGGAATTGCGCGAGTTCATCCTTCATTTCCTGGGCGTGCGGCCGGACCGGGCCTGAGCGCGCTCCCGTCCCCGAGCACGCATCCGACGGAGCGTCCATGCTGATCGCTTTATTGCAGATGACGCCGGTCGCCGCCGATCCGGCCGCCAATCTCGCCCGCATCGCGCAGGCGGCCATGGCGGCGGGGGCCTTCGGCTGCGATCTCCTGGTGACCCCGGAAATGGGCGTCACCGGCTACAATATCGGCGCCGATATCGCCCGCCTCGCCGAGCCGCGCGACGGGGCGCTGGTGGCCCGGCTGGGTGAGATCGCGGCGCGCGCCGGGCTGGCGCTGGTGGCCGGTTTTCCCGAGCGGGCGGACGGGGCGATCTATAACAGCCTGGTCCTGGCGCGGCCGGACGGCGGCACATTCGTCTATCGCAAATGCCATCTCTTCGGGCCGGACGAGAGGGCGGCCTTCACGCCCTCGAATGCGCTCCCCGGCCTCGTCGAGATCGCCGGGCTGAAGGTGGGGTTCCTGATCTGCTACGACGTGGAATTTCCCGAGATGGTGCGGGGCCTTGCCCTCGCCGGCGCGGATCTGGTGGTGGTCCCGACCGCGCTCGCCGCCACCCCCTCCTGCCGCCGCATCGCGCTCAGCCTGGTGCCGGCGCGGGCGTTGGAGAACCATGTTTTCATCGCCTATGCGGATCTGTGCGGCAGCGAGCGCGGGCTGACCTATCAGGGCTGCTCGGTGATCGCGGCGCCGGACGGGGAGGATCTGGCGCGGGCGGGAGAGGCCGAGGCGCTGCTCATGGCGCGGATCGCGCCCGGCGCCTATGCCGCCGCGCGGGCGGAAAATCCCTATCCGGACGACCGCCGCCCGGCGCTGTACGCGGCCCGGCGCGCGGGGGCGGCGGACGGATAGGCGGCGGACGGATAGCGGCCGCGGGATAATCAGGAGGCCGGGACGGTCCCGGCCTTGGTGCGCGGGACGCGGGACGCGGCCTTGCCGCGCGCCGGCTGCGGAGGCGATGCCGTTTCGCCGGCGTCCGGGTCGGCCGCGCCGCCGCCGGCTTTGGCTGCCGCCCGCTTTCCCGCCGTGCGCGGCTCGGGTTCCTCTTTGGCATCCAGGCCGGCCAGCGATTCAAGCACCATGCCCGCTTTGTGGCGCAGATGGTCGCGCAGGATGCGGCCGAGCCTCGGGCCGTCGCGCTCCGCCAGCGCTTCCATCATGCGCTCGTGGTCGTCCACCGCCTCGCGCCAGCGGGCCGGCGATTTCTTCGCCACGAACCGCACCGCATGGATGCGCACCATCAGATTATTATAGAGCTGGGTCAGCGGCGCATTGCCGGCGATCTCGAAGAAGGCGGCGTGGATCGCCTTGTTGAGGTTGAGATAGGGCGCGACCTCGCCCGCCTGGTAATGGGCGACCATCGCATCGTGCATGGCCTTGAGCTTGGCGAACTGCGCCTTGGTGATGCGGGTGCAGGCGATTTCCCCGGCGAGCGCTTCCAGCGCGCCCATGATGGGGAAATAGGCGTCGATCTCCTCATTCGAGATCCGCGCGACCATGGCGCCGCGATTGGGCGTGAGCACCAGCAGGCCCTCGGCCGCCAGCACCTTCAGCGCTTCCCGCAAGGGTGTGCGCGAAACGCCGAAGCGGGCGCACAGCGCCTGTTCGGGAATCTTGTCGCCCGGCTGCAATTCGTCGCCGAGGATCATGTCGCGCAGCAGCGGCACCAATTCGCCGTGCAGGCTGCGCCGGGTAATGATGGCCTTCTCGGGCATGGAACGCGTCCTCTCCTTAGGAGAAGTGTCCCGGTCCGGCGCGGGAATGCAAGCGCTCCCGCGCCGGAATGATGCGGGCTATTCCGCGGCGACGGCCACCTGGTTGCGCGCGGCTTCCGTGAGATAGTCCATGGCCGCCTGCACGCCGCCCTTGCGATGGGGAATGCCGGCGAGTTCCAATCCCATCTCCACGCCTGCGAGCGCGCCGAGGATGGTCAGGTCGTTGGTATCGCCGAGATGGCCGATGCGGAACACCCGGCCCTGGAGCTTGGTGAGGCCGGTGCCGAGCGAAATGTCGAAATGCTCCAGCGCCACCTGGCGGAAGCGGTCGGCATCATGGCCTTCCGGCACCAGCACGGCGGTGAGCGAGGAGGAATAATATTTCGCCTCCCGGCACAGCACCTCCAGCCCCCAGGCGCGCACGGCGCGGCGGGTGGCTTCGGCATGGCGATCGTGGCGGGCGAAGACGTTCTCCAGCCCTTCCTCATTGAGCATGTCGATGGCCTCGGCGAGGCCGTAGAGCAAGGTGGTGCCCGGCGTATAGGGGAAGAAGCCGTTGCGGTTGGGGCCGAGCATTTCTTCCCACGCCCAGAACAGCTTCGGCAGCTTGGAGGTCTTGGTGGCGGCGAGCGCCTTCTCGCTCACGGCGGTGAAGGAGAGGCCGGGCGGCAGCATCAGGCCCTTCTGCGAGCCTGCCACCGTGACGTCCACGCCCCATTCGTCGTGGCGATAATCGATCGAGGCCAGCGAGGAGATGGTGTCCACCAGCAGCAAAGCCGGATGGCCTGCAGCATCGATGGCGCGGCGGATCTCCGGCACCAAGGTGATGCAGCCGGTGGAGGTCTCGTTGTGCACCACGCACACGGCCTTGATCTCGTGCGCCTTGTCTTCGCGCAGCCGCGCCTCGATGGCGGCGGCATCCGCGCCGATGCGCCAGTCGGAGGCGATGAATTCCGGCTGAATGCCGATCTTCAGCGCCATGTTCTTCCACAAAGTGGCGAAATGCCCGGTCTCGAACATCAGCACCTTGTCGCCGGCGGACAGCGTGTTCACCAGCGCCGCTTCCCACGCCCCGGTGCCCGAGGCGGGATAGATGATGACCGGGCTGCTGGTGCGGAAAATCGTCTTGATGCCCTCCAGCACCCGACGCCCGAGCTTCTGGAAATCCGGTCCGCGATGGTCGATCACGGGCATGTCCATGGCCCGCATGATGCGGTCGGGCACCGGCGTCGGGCCGGGAATCTGCAGGAAATGGCGCCCCGCGACGCGGGCGGAATTGCTGGCCATCGGGTTTGGCTCCCCTTGGATCATTGGGCGGCCGGAAAAATCCCTGCCGCGATTTAGCGTTCTGTTTCAGGCCTTTGGCCTTCGCGGCCGGCGCCGGTCCGGGGCCCGGACACGGCGCGGCGACACCAGCGCGCGAAACGCATCTTGCATGAAATGAATTATGAATGCAAAATCAGTTTCAAGTCCGGCGATGAGACCGGAAATCAAGGCGCCAGGGTGGGAGAAGTGAGCATGGCGGCACGTCTGATGCCCGGGCTGGAACGTCGGCTGCGCGCCGAGACCACCGGCGACGTGCTGTTCGACCGCTTCAGCCGCGGCCGCTATTCAACCGACGCCTCGGTCTATCAGATGATGCCCGTGGGCGTGGTCGTGCCCCGCTCCGTGGACGAGGCGGAGCGCGCCATCGCCTTGGCGCGGGAAGAGGGCCATCGTGCTGGATGAATTGAACCGCCAGTTGAAGCCGCATGGCCTGTGGTTCCCGGTGGATGTCTCCACCGCCTCGCGCGCCACCATCGGCGGCATGGCGGGCAATAATTCCTGCGGCGGCCGCTCGCTGCGCTATGGCACCATGCGGGACAATGTGATTTCGTTGGACGCCGTGCTGGCCGACGGCACGCCGGCCCATTTCGGCGCCGTCTCCCCCAATCTGCATGAGATCGAGACCGGCTCGCCGCTGCTGCCGCTGGCGCAGGATCTCCTCGCGCTCGGTGCCCGCGAGGCGGACGAGGTCGCGGCGCGGTTTCCGAAAGTTCAGCGCCGCGTGGGCGGCTATAATCTGGACGCCTTGCTACCGGGAAAGCCGCTGAACCTTGCCCATCTGCTGGTGGGCTCGGAAGGCACGCTCGCCTTTTCCACCCGCATCGAGCTGAAGCTGTGGCCGGTGCTCGGCAAGCGCGCGCTCGGCGCCTGCCATTTCGGCAGTTTCTACGAGGCGATGGACGCCGCCCAGCATCTGGTGAAGCTGAAGCCCATCGCGGTGGAACTGGTGGATTCCACCTTGCTCGCGCTCGCCTCTGACATCGCCATGTTCCGCCCGACCTTGCGCCAGTTCGTGCGCGGCACGCCGGAAGCGATTTTGCTGGTGGAATTCGCGGAGAGCGAGGAAGAAAACACCCTGCGCCTGGAGCGCCTGCACCAGCTGATGGGCGATCTCGGCTTCGGCTGGGATCGTTCGGGCGCCAAATGGGGCGGGGTGGTGGATGTGCTGAACCCGGCGCTCCAGGCGGCCATCGCCGATGTGCGCACCTCCGGCCTCAACATCATGATGTCCATGAAGGAAGCCGGAAAGCCGGTGTCCTTCGTGGAGGATTGCGCGGTGCCGCTGGAGCATCTGGCGGAATACACGAACCAGCTGACGCAAGTGTTCGAGAAGCACGGCACGCGCGGCACCTGGTATGCCCACGCCTCCGAAGGCTGCCTGCATGTGCGCCCGGTGCTGAACCTGCGCCAGGACAAGGATCTCAAAGCCATGCGCGCGATCGCCGAGGAGGCGTTCGCTTTGGTGAAATCCTACAAGGGCTCCCATTCCGGCGAGCACGGCGACGGCATCGTGCGCTCGGAATTCCACGAGACCATGTTCGGCACGCGGCTCGTGAACGCCTTTGCCGAGGTGAAGGACCGCTTCGATCCGCAAGGCCTCTATAATCCCGGAAAGATCGTGCGGGCGCCGAAATTCGACGACCGCAGCGTGATGCGCTACGGCCCCGGCTATGCCGGCCTGCCCATGGAAACGCGGCTCGACTGGTCGGCCTATTCCGGCTCCGGCGGCGGGTTCCAGGGCGCGGTGGAGATGTGCAACAACAACGGCGCGTGCCGTAAGCTGTCCGGCGGCACCATGTGCCCGTCCTATCGCGTCACCCGCAATGAGAAGGACGTGACGCGCGGCCGGGCCAATACGCTGCGCCTCGCCGTCACCGGCCAATTGGGCCCGGATGCCTTCACCTCCGACGAAATGGCCGAGACGCTAAAGCTGTGCGTCTCCTGCAAGGGCTGCCGGCGCGAATGCCCGACCGGCGTCGATATGGCCCGCATGAAGATCGAGGTGCTGGCCGCGCGGGCGGAAAAATACGGCCATTCCCTGCGCGACCGGCTGGTGGGCTGGCTGCCGCGCTATGCCCCGCTCGCGGCGAAGCTCGCGCCGCTGCTCAATTTGCGGGATCGCCTGCCGGGCGCGGCGAAGCTGTCGGAAAAGCTGACCGGCTTCAGCGCCCGCCGCACCTTGCCGCGCTGGCGGCGCGATGTGTTCGCGCCCAAGGGCGGCATGTTCGGCAATGTGGACGGGCGCGACGTTGTGTTGTTCGCCGATACCTTCAACCGGGCGTTCGAGAAGGAGAATCTCGACGCGGCGCTGGAGGTGCTCGTCGCTGGCGGCTACCGGGTGCATCTCGCTTTGCCGCCGGCCGGCGAGCGGCCCTTGTGCTGCGGGCGCACCTTCCTGTCCGTCGGACGGCCGGATCTCGCGAAGGCCGAGGCCGAGCGGGTGGTTGCCGCGCTCGCTCCCTTCCTCTCGCGCGGCGTGCCGGTGGTGGGCCTGGAGCCGAGCTGCCTGCTCACCTTCCGCGACGAGGTGCCGGCGCTGCTGAAAACCCCGGCCGCGGAGCGACTCGCCGCCCATGCCCTGCTGTTCGAGGAGTTTTTGGCCCGCGAGCACGACCAGGGCCGCCTCTCTTTGCCGCTCGGCGCGATCGAGGGCAGCGCTTTGCTCCACGGCCATTGCCACCAGAAGGCGTTTGCCGCCATGGGCGCGGTGGAAAAGACGCTGCGGCTCGTGCCGGGGCTGAAGGTGGAGACCATCGAATCCAGCTGCTGCGGCATGGCGGGGGCGTTCGGCTATGGGGCGGACACCATCGACGTGTCGCTGGCCATGGCGGAACTCTCGCTGCTGCCGGCGGTGCGCGCGGCGAGCGAGGACACCATTCTCGTCGCCGACGGAACCTCCTGCCGGCATCAGATCGCGGACGGCGCCAAACGCTCCGCGATCCATGTCGCCCGTGTCCTCTCCCGCAGCCTCGCGGCCGGCGTGGACCAGAAGCGGGAGGCGCAGGAGGCCGCGCAATAGGTGCGTAACCGAAACATCAACAGCCGGAACGAGCGTCGCAAAGGCGCCGGAAACCAAGGAGGAAGCCATGTGGAGTGCCGAGCTTAAACGCGGTGCCGTCGCCGCCATCTTCGCCGGCGGCCTGTGCGCCGCCGCCCCCGCTCTCGCCTGGGAGCCCACCAAGCCCATCGAGATCATCGTCCCCGCCGGGGCCGGCGGCGCCACCGACCAGATGGCGCGCATGATCCAGGCCGCCGTGCAGAAGAACAATCTGCTGAAAGTGCCCACCGTGGTCTCGCTGAAAGGCGGCGCCTCCGGCGGCGAAGGCCTGATGGATATGAAGGCGAGCGCGGGCGATCCCTACAAATTCATCATCGCCCAGTCGTCGATCTATACTTTGCCGTTCTCGGCGAAGCTGCCCTTCTCCTGGAAGGACATGACGCCGGTGGCGATCATCGCGCTGGATGAATTCGTGCTGTGGGTGAATTCGGGCGCGCCGTACAAGACCACGGCCGAATTCACCGCCGCCGCCAAGAAGGCTGGCACCGAGACCCTGCGCATGGGCGGCACCGGCTCCAAGCGCGAGGACCAGATCCTCACCGCCGCCATCGAGAAGGCGACGGGCGCGAAGTTCGCCTACATCCCCTACAAGTCCGGCGGCGAGGCGGCGACCCAGCTGGTGGGCAACCACACCGAGGCCAACGTCAACAACCCGTCCGAGAACGTCGCCCAATGGCGGGCCGGGCAGGTGCGCGCGCTCTGCCTGTTCGACACCGCCCGCCTGCCGTACGACGAGAAGGTCACGCCCGACATGGCGTGGAAGGACATTCCCACCTGCAAGGAAGTCGGCCTCGACATCGACTACACGATGCTGCGCGGCATCTTCCTGCCCGGGAAGGTCACGCCCGATCAGGTCGCCTTCTATCAGGATCTGTTCCGCAAGATCGCGCAGACGCCTGAATACAAGGATTACCTGAAGAACCAGGCGCTCAAAGCCGCCTATATCGAGGGCGAGGCGATGACCAAGTTCCTCCAGGAGGACGAGGCCCGCCACAAGGCGCTGATGACCGAGGCCGGCTTCATCGCCGCGCACTGAGGTCTTTGTGACTCCGGCGCAAAACCCTCTCCCGCACGCGGGAGAGGGGAGCGAACGCCAGTTTCCCCATCGGGGGATCCTTCACCCTTTTGCCTTCAGCGGAGCCCGCCATGTCCGCCGACCTTCATCCTTCCGACGCGCCCGACGACCGGGCGGTGATCTCCCGCCGCACGGTGGATCTCTCGGTCTCCGTCCTTCTGTTCCTGATCGCCATGGCGCTCGCCTATGACAATTGGCAGGTCGGCATAGCCTGGGCGCCGGACGGACCGGAGGCGGGGTATTTCCCCTTCTATCTCTGCATGATCATGGGCGTGGCGGCACTTGTCGGGGTTGCCCGCAGCCTCACCGATCCGGGCGGCCAGGACGGCTTCGTCACACGCGGGCAGGCGCGCCGCGTGATGCAGGTGTTCGTGCCCACGCTGATCTTCGTCGCGCTGATCCAGGTGCTCGGCATCTATGTGGCGAGCTTCATCCTGGTGAGCGGCTTCATGATCTGGCTCGGCAAGGCGCCGGTCTGGAAGGCGCTGCTGACCGCGGCGATCTTCACCGCCTTCATGTTCTACGTCTTCGACGTGCAATTCACCGTCCTGATGCCCAAGGGTCCGCTTGAAGCGGCCTTCGGTCTCTGAGGAGTACTGACATGGATGCGCTCCTCTCCTTGATGCACGGTTTTGAAGTGCTGCTGACCTTCGACAAGATGCTGCTGATGCTGGTGGGCATTACGCTCGGCATCCTGGTGGGCGTGCTGCCGGGCCTCGGCGGGCCGAACGGCGTCGCCATCCTGTTGCCGCTCACCTTCTCGATGGACCCGACCTCCGCCATCGTGATGCTGTCGTGCCTCTATTGGGGGGCGCTGTTCGGCGGGGCGATCACCTCCATCCTGTTCAATATTCCCGGCGAAGCCTGGTCGGTGGCGACCACGTTCGACGGCTATCCCATGGCGCAGAAAGGTCAGGCGGCGGAAGCGCTCACGGCGGCCTTCACCGCCTCGTTCGTGGGCTCGCTGTTCGCGGTGCTGCTGATCACCTTTCTCGCGCCGAGCATCGCGGAATTCGCCATCTGGTTCGGTCCGCCGGAATTCTTCGCGGTCTATCTGCTCACCTTCTGCTCGTTCGTCGGCCTCGGCCGCGAGGCGAAGCACAAGATCGTCATCTCGCTGATCGTCGGCTTCCTGCTGGCGGCGGTGGGCATGGATACGGTGTCGGGCCAGCTGCGCATGACCTATGGCTCGGTGGAGCTGCTGCGCGGGTTCGACTTCCTGGTGGCGGTGATCGGCCTGTTTGGCATCAGCGAAATCCTGCTCACCATGGAGGACCAGCTGGCCTTCAAGGGGCAGAAGGCGGTGATCCGCATGCGCGTGGTGTGGGAGACCTGGAAGACGCTGCCGCGCTATTGGGTGACGCTGCTGCGCTCCTCGATCATCGGCTGCTGGCTCGGCATCACGCCCGGCGGGGCGATCGCGGCCTCCTTCATGGGCTATAATCTCGCCAAGCGCTTCGCCCGCGACAAGGAGGGCTTCGGCCAGGGCCGCATTGACGGCGTGCTGGCCCCGGAAACCGCCGCCCATGCCGCCGGCACCTCGGCTCTGCTGCCCATGCTGGCGCTGGGCATTCCCGGTTCGGGCACGGCGGCGGTGCTGCTGGGCGGGCTGATGGTGTGGGGGCTCCAGCCGGGTCCGCTGCTGTTCACCGAACATGCGGATTTCGTGTGGGGCCTCATCGCCTCCATGTATCTCGGCAATATCGCGGGACTGATCATCGTGCTCGCCACCGTGCCGCTGTTCGCGGCGGTGCTGCGCGTGCCGTTCGCCACCATCGCGCCCATGATCATCGTGTCGTGCGCGGTGGGCGCGTTCGCGGTGCAGAACGCCATGTTCGACATCTGGCTGATGCTGGCGTTCGGCGTGGTGGGCTATGTGTTCAAGAAGCTCGATTATCCGCTGGCGCCCCTGGTGCTGGCCCTGGTGCTGGGGGACAAGGCGGAGGACGCCTTCCGCCAGGCCATGATCGGCGCGCGCGGCAATATGGGCGTGTTCTGGTCCAACGGGCTGGTGGGCACCATCACGACGCTCGCGCTCTTGATGCTGTTCTGGCCGGTGATCATGAAGCTGGTGGGCCTGGTGCGCGGGGGTCGCGCGCCGCGCACCGCGTAATGCGAACGGCCCCGGTCGGTGACCGGGGCCGGGCGTTTTTGTTCCCGGTAAGATGGGGCGAGGGTCAGGCCGCCCCGTCCAGCAAAGCCAGCGCGGTGCCGGCGCCGATGCGCTCGCGCTCCGCATCCGAAAGGCCGGGCACGGCGGCGAGGCTCTCCAGCGGGGTCTCGTCGCCCATGTCGAATGGCGCGTCTGTGCCGAGCACCACATGGTCCGCGCCCACCACGTCCACCAGATGGCGCAGCGCCTGCGGGTCGAACAGGATGGTGTCGAAATAGAGCGTGCGCAGCAGGTCGCGCGGCGAGGAGGTGGTGAGCGCCTTGGGCTCGGCGCGCACCTTCTGCCCGTGCACCAGGCGGCCGATCTGATAGGGCAGATAGCCCCCGCCATGGGCGACCAGCATCTTCAGTCCGGCGAGTTCGTCGAGCGCGCCCGAGAACAGCAGGTTCGCCAGCGACACCGTGGTGTCCACCGGATTGCCGACCAGATTGGTGAGGTAATAAGCCTCCAGTCCCGCCTTCGCGCCAACGTAATAGGGATGGATGAACACCAGCACACCGAGGTCCCGCGCCTTCCTCAAGAACGGGCGGAAGCGCGGATCGGCGAGCTGGACGCCCTCGATGGTGGTGCCGATCTCGACCGCGCGGAAGCCGTGGGTCTTCACCGCCCGTTCCAGCTCGGCGACCGCCAGCTCGGGATGCTGCATGGGCACGCTCGCCATGCCGCGCAGGCGGTCCGGCGCGGTTGCGACCATCTCGGCGATGCCGTCATTGACCAGCCGCGCGGCGGTGGCGGCCAGCTCCGGCTCGGCCCAATAATAGAACATGGGCGGGGCGGTGGAGACGATGGAGAGGTCGAGGCCCTTGCGGTCCATCACCTTCAGCTTGGCGGCGGGGTCGATGAATTCCTCGAACAGGGGGTAGACATAGCCCTGCTCGTGCACCATCCGCCGCTGCGCGCCCGTGCCCTCGACGCGGGCGGCAAATCCCTTGGGATCGGCGGCGATGGCGTCGAGAATGCGCGGGGGAATGACGTGGCTGTGGATGTCGATACGCATCACGAATACCTCTTTTCGACACCGTCTTCCGCGTACCAGTCGAACGGCGCATCGGAGAGGTTGACGATCACGTTCTGGATCTGGGTGTATTCCTGGTAGGCGATCAGGCCGTTCTCGCGCCCGATGCCGCTCATCTTGAACCCGCCCCAGGGGGAAGAGGGATCGATGCGGTGGTGGTCGTTGATCCACACGATGCCGCTCTGCATGGCGTGGGCGACGCGGTGGGCGCGGGACAGTTCGCGGGTCCAGATGGAGGTCGCAAGCCCGAAGATGGTGCCGTTGGCAAGCGCGATCGCCTCCGCCTCGGTCTCGAACGGCAGCACGCACACCACCGGCCCGAAGATCTCCTCCTGCGCGATGCGCATGTCGTTGGTCACGTCGGTGAAGATGGTCGGCGTGAAGAAGAAGCCGTTGTCGAATTGCGCGCCTTCCGGCCGCCGGCCGCCCGCCGCAAGCGTTGCGCCCTCGGCGAGGCCGATGTTCACATAGCGCTCGGTCAGGGCGCGCTGCTTCTCGGACACCAGGGGGCCCATCTGGGTCGCCGGGTCCTGGGGATCGCCGATGCGGATCGCATTGGCGCGGGCCACCAGCTTTTCCACCACCGCATCATGGATCGAGCGGTGCACCACCAGGCGCGCGCCCTGCACGCAGGTCTGCCCGGCGGCGATGAAGGAGGCGAACAGGGTGGCCGAGACCGCCCGGTCGATATCGGTGTCGCCGAACACGACCACAGAGGCCTTGCCGCCCAGCTCGGCGGAAACCTTGGTGAGGTTCTGCGCGGCGAGCGCGGCCACCGCCTTGCCCGTCTCCGTGCCGCCGGTCAGGTCGATCTTCTTGACGCGGGGATGGGTGGTGAGCGCATAGCCCGCGGTGCCGCCGAAGCCCGGCACCACATTGTAGACGCCGTCGGGCACGCCGGCTTCCTTGAACACCTCGGCGAGCAGCAGCGGCGTGATGGGCGCAAGCTCGCTCGGCTTGACCACCATGGTGTTGCCGGCGGCCATGGAGGGCGCGACCTTCTTCACCAGGATCAGCAGCGGGTGGTTCCAGGGCGTGACATGCCCCACCACGCCGAGCGGCACGCGCCGGGTGTAGTTGAGATAATTGCCGCCGAACGGAGGCACCGTATCCTCATGGGTGCGGGCGACGGCGCCGAAATAGCTGAACCATTCCGGCAGGCGGGCGAGCTGTGCGGTCATCTCGCGCCGCGCGCGGCCGATCTGGTCCACCTCGATGCCGACGATCTCGGGAAGGCGCGCCTTCAGGATCGCCGCGGCGCGATGCATGATGTCGCCGCGCTCGGCCCCGGTGAGGCCGGACCAGAGGGGGAATGCGGCTTCCGCCGCCTGGACGGCGCGCTCGATGTCGGCGGCATCGCCTTCCGCGACGCGGCCGACGAGCGTTCCGTTCTTGGGATTGCGCACGTCGAGCACACGGCCCGAGGCCGAGGGCACATAGGCGCCGTTGATGTAAAGGCCGAGCGGCTCCGCTCCACCGGGGGTGAACATGGCACTCTCCTCGATCTGGGACGACGACGGGCTCAAAGCGGCCGCCGCGAGGCTTCGGTCATGATGTTGAGCACGGCGCTGCGGCCCGAGCGCACCGCCGCGAGCGCTTCAAGCAGCGCCGGCTCGACATCGTCCATGCGGGTGACGCGCCGCCCGAAGGCGCCGCACGCTTCCGCCAGGGTCTCGAACGCCGGCGATTGGGGCAGCAGGCTGCCCACATGGCCGAACTGCTCCTGCGCGCCGTCCGGAAAATCCTGGCGCGAGGCGAGGACCACCGAATTATAGCTCTCGTTGTTCAGCACGATCACCAGCAGCGGCACGCCGTTCTGCCGCGCGGCCCACAGGGCCGGCGTCGGTGCGCCGAACATGAAGGCGCCGTCGCCGACCACGGTGACCACGAGTCGGTCGGGATCGCCGAGCCGCGCGCCGAGCGAAGCGCCGAGCGCCCAGCCGAGATAGGAGCCGCCGTTGCGGAAATAGCTGCCCTCTTCGCCGGGCGTGAAGCCGTAGGCGAACGGATTGCCGGAGGTCACGGCCTCCTCGATCACCATCGCCTCGGGGGCGACGCGGGCGAGGATCGCACCGACCTCCATGGGCGAGATGGCGCCACCCGAAAGCGCCGCCGCGCGGCGCTGGTCGCGGTCCGCCATCATCTTTTCATGGCGCGCCGCGATGCCCGCCTTGCGCGCCGCGATGCGGGGATCGTCCGCGCGCGTCCGGGCCGCGGCGATGAGGGCGTCGATGGCGCGGCCCACGTTCACGCTGTGCACCGTGTCGCTCGGAAAGCCCCAGGTGGTCCAGCGCTGCTGGATCGGATCATTGCCGATGTGGATGATGTGGACGTCGTCCTGCAAGGTGAGATCGGCGGGGACGAACGGCACGTCGTGATCCACCACCACCATAAGGTCGGCATCCACCACCTGCTGCTCGGGGTTGAAGCCGAGGTGCTGCGGGTGTTCCAGCGGGGCGTTGAAGCGGCCGCGATATTCGGTGATGCCGGCGCCGGTCAGTTCCGCCAGTTCCACGAAGGCGCGGCGCAGCTCCGGCGTGCGGCCGACATAGGCGGTGACGAGCAGCGGGTTGCGGGCGGCGATGAGGCGCTCGACGATCGCCTCCGCCTCGTCCGTGGACAGCGTGCCCTGGCGCACGGAGCGGATGCGCGCCGGGCCGATGAGGCCGCCGTCGGCGAGTTCGCTCATCAGCGTCTCGCGCGGGAACGCCATATAGACCGGGCCCTGCGGCTCGCTATTGGCGATCTGGAACGCGCGATCCACGGCCGGGCCGATGGCGGCGGGCACGGAGATGGTCTGCGTCCATTTGGTGTAATTGCGCACCAGCGCATGCTGGTCCGGCACGTCCTGGTGCCAATTGATGAATTTCGAGCGCCCGCCGGGCACCGAGGAATCCAGCGCGGACGGCGACATGCCGGCGCACAGCAGCACCGGGATCTGCGAGGCGCGGGCATCGTTGAGGGCGCCGGCGGCATTGGCCGTGCCCACGTCCACATGCACCAGCGCCACCTGGGCGCGGCCGGTGGTGAGATAGGCGCCTTGCGCGGCGGCGCAGGCAATCACCTCGTGCGGGCAGGTCACGAGCTTGGGCAGCTTCACCTGCTGGTGGGTGAGGCTGGCATAGGCTTCCTGCAACGCCGGCGTATCGGTGCCGGGATTGATGAAGATGGCGTCCACGTCATGGAGCGCGAGGCCCCGCAGGAACCATTCCGCGACTGTCGGCATGTTCGGTCCTTTGAAAGTCAGTGCGTCTCGGCGGGGTGCGGCGGGGCGGGGGAGGCGATCGCGCGTTCGGCGGCCACCCGCTGCACCATGTCGGCGGTGTCGCGGAAATGCTCCGTCAGCACCCGTTGCGCCGCGTCCACGTCGCGGGCGCGGCAGGCCTCGTACAAGGCCCAGTGCTGGCGCTGGGGCGTCTCGTATCCTTGCGCGTCGACCCAGATGCGGACGTATCGTTCCACGTTCCGGCGCAGGATGTCGATCTGCTCCACGAGGCGCGGCCAGCCGCTGGCGGAATTGATGATGGAATGGAAGCGCTGGTTCAGCTCGCGCCAGCGCGCCCGGTCCTGCGGCGCATCCATGGTGGCCAGGATCTCGCCCATCTTGGCGAGCTCCTGGTCGGTGAGGTTGGGGATCGACCGCGTCAGGGCGAGGCATTCGAGGGCGGTGCGCATGGCGAACAGCTCCGCCACCTCCTCGGCCCGCAGCTGCGACACCTCGGTGCCGCGGAACGGGTAGCAGGTGACGAGGCCTTCCACTTCCAGCACCTTGAGCGCCTCGCGCACCGGCATGCGGCTGCAGCCGAGGTCGGCCGCGATGCGGTCCGGCTCGAGGCGCGCGCCGGGTCCGAGCCGCCCCTCGATGATCGCGTTGCGCAGCACGTTCAGCACTGCTTCCTTGCGGCTTGGAATGCTGCCGAGAAGCAGTTTTTCGCCGTCCGTCAGGCCCATGATGGTCGTCCTCGCTGGGGATTCATCCGCTCACTTTGCGTCAGGCGGGCGGTATCCCTGCTGGAGCGAAAAATCCACCGCCGCCTTGAGGTCGATCGGGGCCCGCAGCACCTTCCATTTGATCA
Source organism: Rhizobiales bacterium 32-66-11 (assembly GCA_002304505.1). Taxonomy (GTDB): domain Bacteria; phylum Pseudomonadota; class Alphaproteobacteria; order Rhizobiales; family Xanthobacteraceae; genus NCEH01. The sequence goes on from NCEH01000078.1 coordinate 23,199, forward strand.
GATCGTCCTCGGTGAGCTTGAGGAAGTCTTCGGGAATGGTGCGCTGGTCCCAGCCCGCCTTGGTGTAGCCGAGCATGGCTTCGTCCACGGTGGTCTTGGCGCGGCGGGCGAGCACTTCGGCGGCGCGCTTGGGGTCCTTCTGGATGATGTCGAGCGCGGCGAGGTGCGCCCACACCACCTTGCGGGCCTCTTCGGGGTGGGCCTTGATGAAGTCTTCGTTCAGCACCAGCGCGTTGCGGTAGATCTGGCCGTTGGCGAACACTTCGCGCCAGTCCCACAGTAGCTTGGCCTGGCCCTTCTCGATCATCTGCGAGGCATAGGGCTCGTAGACGTAATAGGCGTCGATGTCCTTGCGCTCGAGGGCGATGCCGGCCTCGGGCGGGGGCACCTGGATGAACTTCACGCCCTTGGGGTCGATGCCGTGGCTCGGCAGGATGTGCTCGGCGGCCAGCAGGTGCATGGTATCGAGCTGGCGCACGATGCCGAAATTCTTGATGTCCTTGTCGGACGTGAGATCCTTGCGGGCCACCACCGTCGCCGAGCCGTAGCTGGAGGCGCCGGCGATGACGATCGGCAGGCCGCGCGCGCGATAGGTGAGGGCGGTGGCGATCTGGGTATAGGCCGCGTCCCATTCCCCGGTCTGGAGCACCTGGCTCACGCGCTGGGAGGAGCCGCTGTCGAACACCGGGTCGATGCCATAGGCCTTCCAGATGCCCAGTTCCTCGTCGAGGAAGGGCATCAAATGATCCCAGCCGGGATAACCGGCGAAGATGCGCGGGCGATAGGGCTCGGCGGCGCTTGCCTGCGTCACGCCGACCAGCGTGGCGGCGCATAGCGAGAGGGCCGCGATCAACCGCCCGGGTCGGAACGAAAATCCGTGCCTTGTCATGTCGGCTTTTCCTGTTCTGCTCTGGAAGGGAGGGTCAGTCGGTGCGCTGCATGCCCCAGCGGCCGATGGTGCGGCGTTCGAGCCAATCGAAGAACACGGTCTCCACCAGCAAGCCCACGATGCCGATGATGAGCATGCCGCCGATCACGAGGTCCGGGCGCAGCTGCCAGCGGGCATTGTCGATCATGAAGCCGAGCCCGTCGGTGGCGGCGAGGATCTCGGCGGAGATGATGACGCGCCAGCCGGTGCCGTAGCCGAGCCGCAGGCCGGTGAGGATGAACGGCATGGCGGCCGGGATCACCACCCGCAGGAAGGCGCGCAGCGGCTTGGTGCCGAACACCTTCACCACGCGGATATATTGCTCGTCGATGGCGGCGACGCCGGCGGCGGTGTTCACCAGGATCGGGAACACGGCGGTGATGAAGATGGCGAAGATGATCGACTTGAAGCCGAGCCCGAACCACAGGATCGCCAGCGGCACCCAGGCGACGCCGGGGATGGGATAGATGATGCGGATCGTGGTCTGCAACGCGCTCTGCGTCCAGCGGGACCAGCCGACCACGAGGCCGAGCGGCAGGCCCACGATCACGGAGGCCACATAGCCGACCACCTGCCGCTCCAGGGAGCGCATCACATTGTGGATCAGGTCGCCGTCGGCGAACGCTTCGCGCACCGCCTGCGCCACTTCCATCGGAGTCGGCAGGAGATGGCGCGGATAGATGCCGGTGCTGGCGGCGAGATGCCAGAGCAGGATCACGCCCACCAGGAACAGATATCCCACCGCCGCATGGGCAAAGCGGGTCGCGCGCGGGCCGCGCAGGCGGTCCATGACCGAGCGGGGGCCGTGCTCCGCGACGGTGGCGGGAGTCGCATCAATTGGCGACATGGCTTGCTCCTTCCTGCGCCGGAGCCGGCACGCCGGCGCCGAGAATGTCCGCGAGGCCGCGATAGGTCTTGTGATGGCCAAGCCCCATCTCCTCGCCGAGCGAAGCGCGCACCTGGTTGACGCGTTCGAGATAGGCCGGCGAGGTCACGTCGCGCGGACGGGGAAGATCGTTCTCGACCACGAGCTTCATGCGGCCGGGACGGGAGGTCATGACGACGATGCGATCGGCGAGCTGGACCGCCTCGTCGATATTGTGGGTGACGAACAGTACCGTCTTGTTGAGCGCCTCCCAGATGGAGAGCAGCTCGTCCTGAAGCTGGGCGCGGGTGAAGGCGTCGAGCGCGGCGAACGGCTCGTCCATCAGCAGCACCTTGGGATTGACGGCCAGGGCGCGGGCGATGGAGACGCGCTGGCGCATGCCGCCGGAGAGCTGCTTGGGAAAGGCGTCGGCGAATTTGTCGAGCCCCATGACGGCGAGGATCGCGCGGGCCCGCTCCAGCCGCGGCGTCTTCTGCCAGCCCTGCGATTCCAGGCCGAAGGCGACGTTCTCGGCCACCGTCAGCCAGGGAAACAGCGCATAGTCCTGAAACACATAGGCGCGGTCGGGACCGGGGCCGGTGACTTTGCGCTCGTCCACCCGCACCTCGCCGCCCGACTGCTTGAGCAGGCCGGCGACGATGTTGAGGGCGGTGGTCTTGCCGCAGCCGGACGGGCCGAGCAGGCAGATGAACTCGCCGGTGGCGATGTCCAGGCTGAAGTCCTGGAGGGCCACCACCTGGCTCCCACCGGGGACCGAATAGGTCTTTCGCAGATTGCGGATTTCAACGCGGGACATGTCATCCTCAGCGATATATCGGATCAGATATTTGTCCACATCAGACGAATTGGCGCCGTGTTGGTCAAGCTCAAACTTTATGCAAGCCATTGATTAAAAAGTAGATTTTGCAAAAATGCAGACGCGCCGAAGCGCGCCGCCTCCGCTTTGGAGGGGCGTGCTTCAGGCGCGGGCGGCGGGGAAGAAACGCCCCGCCGCATGTGTCGGCGGTCGTGCCGCCGGGGTCGAGGATCGGCTACAGCGCGCCGCAGTCCGGCGGGATGCGCTTATGAAAATCGGTCCTCTGCTGATAGGCGTCGGCCGCGCGCAGCAGCACGTCTTCGCCATAGGGCCGCCCGACCAGCTGGAACGAGGCGGGCAGGCCGTTGCCGGTGAAGCCGCACGGCACCGCCACCGCCGGCAGGCCGAGATAATTGATGCCGCGTGTGCAATGGGTGAGCTTGCCGAGCACGGTCGCAAAATCCGCCTGGGTGGTCTCCGCGATGCTGGGCACGGGAATGGCGAAGGTGGGAATATGCACCATGTCCGCGCCGCCCATGGCGGTGGCGAGCCATTCGCGAGCGATCGTGCCGCGCATCATCAGCGCCTCGGCATAGCGCGTCGCGGGGTAGGAGAGGCCCGGCATCAGGCGCGCGCGCACCTGGGCGCCGATGTCCTGCGGCCGCTCCGCCAGCGCCTTGCGATGCAGGGTCGCGCCCTCCACCGCCATCACCAGCATGATAAGGGCATTGATCAGCGCCATGTCCGGCACCGCGGTTTCGATCACCCGCGCGCCGGCGTCCGTCATCACCCGCAGGCTCTCGTCCAGCAGGGCGTTGATCTCGGGCGTCGCGGCTTCGCGATAATAGGCCTGCGGCACCGCGATGGTGAGGCCGGCGAGATCGCCCGTCAGCGCGGTCTCGTAATCGCACACCGTCGCGTTCACGCTGGAGGCGTCGCGCGGATCCGGTCCGCCGATCACGGAGAGGATGCGCGCCGCGTCCCGCGCACTGGTGGCGAGCGGCCCGAGCGTATCCAGCGAGGGCGCGAGCGGCATGGCGCCATAAAGAGGCACCAGGCCGTGGGTGGGCTTGATGCCGGTGATGCCGCACATGCCGGCGGGATGACGGATGGAGCCCGCCGTATCCGAGCCGAGCGCCGCCGGCACCAGCCGCGCCGCCACCGCCGCGCCCGAGCCGGAGGACGAGCCGCCCGGTCCATAGGCGGTGTTCCAGGGGTTCAGCCCGTGGCCGTACTGGGCGTTGAAGCCGGTGGGGGAGAGCGCGAGCTCGGCCAGATGCAGCGTGCCGAGATCGAGCGCGCCCGCCGCGTCCAGCCGCTCCAGGGCGGTGGAGGTGGTGTCGGGGACGAAATCCTTGCGGATCAGCGAGCCGCCGGTGCACACGCGCCCGGCGCGATAATAGAGATCCTTATGGGCGAGCGGCACGCCGGCCAGCGGGCCGAGCCTCTCGCCCCGCGCCCGCGCCTGATCCACCGCCCGCGCGGTTTCCAGCGCGCTATCGCGGGTGATCAGCATGATGGCGTTGAAGCGCGGGCCCATGCGCTCCAGCCGGTCGAGGGCGAGGGTGGCCACTTTTTCGGCGGAAACCTCGCCCTTGGCGATGGCGTCGGCCGTGCCGACGACGCCCCATTCGTGCATGGCGCTCATGGCTTGGCCTTCGTCTCGGTGGTCGGCGCGGAGAAGCTGGCGCACAGGGTCGCGAAGCTCCAGGGGGCATCGGCGAGGGTGATCCGCTCGCGCGCGCCGGCTTCGATCGTCGCGTTGATCCCCAGCGCCACGTCGCGCGCGGCCGCCGCCTGGGCGGCATCGAGGGTCACGCCGTTGAGCGCGCGCATGCGGCTCGTCCAATCATCTTCGGTCATGGTGAGGCCTTTCAGTGCACGCCGAGGAAGCGGGTCAGGGTTTCGGGTTGGCGGGCGATCTCGGCGGCGGGCGCCTCATGTACCACGCGTCCGGTTTCCAGGATGTAGACCCGGTCGGCCACCGCCAGCGCGCTGTAGAGATTCTGCTCCACCAGCAGGATGGAGAGGCTGGCGCGCTTCAATTCGGCGATGATGCCTTCGAGATGCTGGACCATCACCGGCGCAAGGCCCTCGGAGGGCTCGTCCATCAAGATCAGCTCGGGATCGATCATCAGCGCGCGCGCCACCGCGAGCATCTGCCGCTCGCCGCCGGAGAGCTGGTTGCCGCGATGATGCCGCCGCTCGCCGAGGCGGGGGAAGAATTCGAACGCCTTCGCCACCGTCCAGCCGTGGGTGGCGCTGGCGGGCTTCAGCACGGTGAGGTGCTCGGTCACGGTGAGCGAGGGAAACAGCCGCCGGCCCTGGGGCACCAAGGCGATGCCGCCGCGGGCGATGAGATGGGGGGCGACGCCGAGCAGGCTCTCGCCCTTCCAGCGCACCGCGCCTTGCCGCACATTGGGTGGCGACAGCCCCATGATGGAGCGGATGAGGGTGGTCTTGCCCATGCCGTTGCGGCCCAGCAGGGCCACAACTTCGCTCTTGCCGACGTTCAGGGTTGCGCCGTGCAGCACATGGGCGTCGCCGTAATAGGAATGGATGTCCTCGACCTCAAGCATTGTGCCGCGCCTTGCCGAGATAGACGTCCTGGACGTCGCTGTTGCCACGGATTTCCGACGGCGGCGCCTCCACCAGCAGCTTGCCGTTGTTGAGACAGGTGACGTAGTCCACCAGCGAGAGGATCAGGTCCATGTCGTGCTCGATCAGCACCAGGGTCAGGTCGCGCGGCAGGGCGCGGATGATGTCGGAAACAATGACGCGCTCGGCCGGGGAGAGGCCGGCGGCGGGCTCGTCCAGCAGCAGCAGCTTGGGTTGGGCCACCAGCGCCATGGCCATCTCCAGCTGGCGCTGTTCGCCATAGGACAATTCCTTCACCGCCGCGTCGCGCCGCGTGTGCAGGCGGGAAATCTCCAGCGCCGCGCCGGCCCGGCGGGTTTCCTCCGCATCCAGCGCATCCGTGCCGAAGAAGGAGAATTTGCGCGGCGAGAGGCCCCGCACGGCGAGGCGCATGTTTTCCGCCACCGTGAGGTTGGGAAACAGATTGGTGATCTGGAAGGTCCGGCTCATGCCGCGCCGGGCGCGCACGTGCACCGGCGCGCGGGTCACGTCCTTGCCGGCGAAGATCACCTGGCCGGAGGTGGCGGCGACGACACCGGTGATGGCATTGAACAAGGTGGTCTTGCCGGCGCCATTGGGGCCGATGATGGCGCGCCGCTCGCCCTCTCGGACGCGGATCGACACGTCATCCACGGCGCGCAGGGCGCCGAACTGGACCGTGACGGAATCGAGTTGCAGAAAATCGGTCACGACGCGGGGCGCCTCGGTTCGATGCCGGCGAGCCTGCCGGCGAAGGGGAAAGCGAGAGGGGATTTCCAGAATTGCGACACCTGCGGATAGGTGGCAATCGGCACGTTCCAATATTTGCCGTCCGCATTCTTGACCACCTTGCGGATCGACACGTCGTAGATCGGATTGCCGAAGGCATCGAGCTTCACGGTGGTGCCGAGCGGCGAGTTGACGAGGTCGGTCTTCATCACCGAGGCCAGGAACGCCGCGCGATCGGCGGTGGCACCGTTGAGCGGCTTCAGCGCCTCGTCGATCCACATGGCGCCGGAATACATGGAGAAGCCGTAGAGCGAGGGCAGCTTGGAGAATTTCTTCCCATAGGCCGCCACGAATTCCTTGGTACGCGGATTGTCCGAGCCTTCGGCGAAATGCGCGGCGACGACGACGCCCTCGACCTCATCGCCCATGGTGCGGATCACCGACTGGTCGGTGACGTTCATGGCGCCCACCAGCGGGATCTGGCCCTTGAGGCCGAAGCTCGCATATTGCTGCATCAGGCGCGCGGCGTCGGCCCCGGTCTCCATGCAGAAGATCACGTCGGCGCCGAGATTGGCCAATTGGCCGAGATAGGGGCTGAAGTCCGAGGTGTTGAGCGGGTGCCAGAACTGGCCCAGCACCTGGCCGCCGCCCTCGGTGAAGGTCTGGCAGAAGCCGCCGCACTGCTCGTGACCGAACGTATAGTCCTGGCTGATGGTGGCGACCTTGCGATAGCCCTGCTTCAGGCACCAGTCGGCGAGCGGACGGGGGAACTGGCTCGCGGTATAGCCGGCGACCCGGATCACGTTCTTGATGCGGTTGCGCTGGGTGAGATCGTCGGCGGCGATGATCGGGATGAAATAGGGCATGCCGTTGCCCTTCACGTAATTCGCCACCGCAAGGCCGGTGTTGGCCAGCAGATTGCCGAACAGCATGTCCACATTGGCCTGTTCCACCAGGCGCCGGGCCTTCTGGAGGGCGGTGTCGGGGTTGGAGGCGTCGTCTTCCACGACGATCTCCACCTTGCGGCCACCGGATTGGAAGCCGCGCTCTTCCCAATACATGTTGAAGCCGTCCACCATCTCGCGGCCGCCGGCGGCGACCACGCCGGTGAGCGGCGCCATGACGCCGATCTTGATCGGCCCGCTCGCCTGCGCGCGGGCGACATAAGGCATCGCCACGGTGCCGACGGCGGCCAGCGCGGCGCTTGATTTCAGAAACGTCCTGCGATCCATCTGTCCCGCTCCTGTCTGGAATTGATTGTTGTCGTCTTCAGCGGCGTCGTTGCGCCACAAAGCTGCGAATGCGCCCGAGGATGCCTTCGGGGGCGAAGATCATGATCAGCACGAACATGGCGCCAAGCACGCTCTGCCAGCGCTCGGTGTAGAGGCTGACGAGATTTTCCAGCCCGATGATGGCGAACGACCCGATGAACGCGCCGAACAGCGTGCCGATGCCGCCGGTGATCGCCATCAGCAGCCCTTCCACCGATTGGGAGAGGCCGACCGTGGAGGGGCTGACGAAATCGTTGAACATGGCGTAGAGCGCCCCGGCGATCCCGGCGAAGAAGCCGGAAATCGTGAAGGCCAGGAACAGATGCGCCGGCACGTTGTAGCCGAGCGAGCGCATGCGGCTCTCGCTGTCGCGGATGCCGCGCAGGGTGAGCCCGAACGGCGAGCGCACGAACCGCCACATCACGAAGGCGACCACGGCCACCGCCGCGAACACCGCGTAATAGAAGGAAAATCCATCGGCGAGGGCGGCGGGCCGCACCGCGCCGCGCAGGCCGTTTTCCCCGCCCGTGACGCTGGTCCAGCGCAGGCACACGCCCCAGACGATCATGCCGAGCGCGAGGGTCAGCAGCAGGAAATAGACCCCGGAGGTGCGGATCGCCAGCAGCGCGAAGATCGCCGCGACAAACGTCGCCGCCGCGATGCCCAGCCCCACGCCCACATAAGGCGAGCCGCCCATCTGCGAGGTCCAATAGACCACCACATAGGTTGAGACGCCGAAGATGGCGCCATGGCATAGCGGCGTGCGGCCGGTGTAGCCGGCGAGAATATCCACCGCCATGGCCAGCACCGCGAAGATCAGCACCTCGGTGAGGATGCTGACCTGATACGTCGGCAGGATCAGCGGCAGCACCGCGAACGCGAGCGCGCCGAGCGCGATGGCGCCCATGGCGAGACGGGACATGCCGGTGTCCCGGGCGGGCAGCGCGGTGGAATCGGGGGCGGGATTGGGAGCCGGGGATGCCATCACGCCGCCTTTCCGAACAGGCCGAGGGGGCGGAAGGCGAGGATCGCCGCCATGGGGCCGAAGATGACGAAATAAGCAAATTCCGGGAACATGACCTGCCCCACCGTATTCAGCAGACCGACGATCAGCGCCCCCACCGCCGCGCCGACGAGGCTGCCGCGCCCGCCAATGATCACCACCGCCAGTGAGAACACGAGGATCTCCGCATCCGCGCTCGGGTAAAGCGTCAGGAAGGCGCCGCCCACCGCCCCGCCGAGCCCGGCCAGCGCCGCGCCCAGCATGAAGGTCAGAAGAAAGATGCGGCGGATGTTGATCCCCATCGCCTCAATCATCTCGGGATCATCCACCCCGGCGCGGATCAGGGCGCCGAGCCGGGTCTTGTTGAGCAGCAGCCACAAAGCGATGAAGATGAGGATGCCCAGCGCCAGCACGAACAGGCGATACTTGGGATAGAACATCCCGGCGAAGCGCACCGCCCCGCGCAGGAATTCCGGCGCCGGCACCGTATAGGTATCGCCGCCGAAGATCACCAGCGTCATGTCGTTCAAGATGAAGGCGACGCCCAGCGTCAGCAGCACCTGGCGCAGTTCGTATCCGCGCACGAAGCGCAACAGCCCCTGGTCGAGCACCAGCCCGGTCGCCGCCACCACGGCCATGGCGGCGAGAATGCCGAGGAAGAAGTTGCCGCTGGCGCTCGCCGCCGCATAGCCCGCATAGCCGCCCAAAAGATACAGCGCCCCGTGGGCGAGATTCACGATCCGCAACAGGCCGAAGATCAGCGTGAAGCCCGAGGCCACGATGAACAGCAGCGCCGCGAAGGTGAGCCCGTTGAGCAGCTGGAAGGCGTTGAGGCTGTTCATCCCGCAGCCGCCGCGCTGAGGGCGTCCGGCCGCTGGCCAAGATACCAGTCGTAAATCTGTTCCCCGGTCATGAAGGCGACGTCGTCCTTGGCCTTCATGGTCTCGAAGATCTTGCGGAAATGCTTCAGCCGGTGCGGCGCGCCCATGATGTAGGGATGCACCACCAGGGCCATGATGCGCGCGCTGTCGCGGCTGTCGTGGTGGATCTGCTCGAACTGGTCGATGGCGCGGTCGTAATATTCGCTCGCCTTGTGATGCTGGATCAGCATCATCGCCACATCGTTGCATTCCTGCGTGTAGGGAATATTGACGATCGGCGTCGTGCGGGTCTTCAGCACCACCGGCTGGTCGTCCAGCACCCAGTCGCAGACATAATCATAGCCCTGTTCCACCAGGATGTCGGGGGTTTCCCAGGTCTCGGTGAGGCCCGGCCCCAGCCAGCCACGCGGGCGCTTGCCGGTGAAGGCTTGGATCGCCTGCGTGGTCTTGGCGATGTCCTCGCGCTCGTCGGGCACCTTCTGCATGTTCTTCTGCGAGAAGCCGTGGCCCATGAATTCCCATTCGCGCTCCAGCGCCGCTTCCGCGATCGGCGCATAGCTGGAAATGGCCGAGCCGTTGATCGCCAGAACGGCCGGCAAAGCGAAATCATCGAACACTTCGAGCATGCGCCAGAAGCCGACGCGATTGCCGTATTCGTGCCAGGCCCAATTGGGGATATCAGGCGTGGGCGAGCCGCCGGCCGGCGGGGTGAGGACGGTGCGCGGCATGGTCTCGCGCGGGTTCCATTCCTCGATATTGACGATCACCCACACCGCCATGCGGGCGTCGCCCGGCAGGGTCAGCTTGGGCCGGCGCGAGATGGGGGAAAAGGAAATGCGCTCGGTGGGCAGCATGTCTCAGGCCTCCGGTTCGCCGATGGTGAGGGT
>NCEH01000079.1 GCA_002304505.1 Rhizobiales bacterium 32-66-11
GTGATCGCCTGGCGAATCCACCAGGTGGCATAGGTCGAGAACTTGTAGCCGCGCCGATACTCGAACTTATCGACCGCCTTCATGAGGCCGATATTTCCTTCCTGGATCAGATCCAGGAATTGCAGGCCGCGGTTCGTGTACTTCTTGGCGATGGAGATGACAAGGCGCAGATTGGCTTCGACCATTTCCTTCTTGGCCTGGCGGGCTTCCTTCTCGCCCTTCTGGACCATTTGCACGATCTTGCGGAATTCCAGGATCTCGAGCGCGGTCTCGGTGGCGAGCGCGTGGATTTCCCCGCGCAGGTCCTTGATGCCGTCCTTCTCGTGGGCGACGAAGCCCTTCCAGCCCTTGGAGCCGAGCTTGGAGACCCGCAGCACCCATTTCGGATCCAGCTCATAGCCCTGGTACTGCTTGAGGAAGTCCTCGCGCTGCACGCCATAGCTCTCGGCGAGGCGCAGCAGGCGGCCTTCCAGGCCCACGAGGCGCTTGTTGATCTCGTACAGCTGCTCCACCAGGGCGTCGATGCGCGCCTGGTTGAGGGACAGCGACTTCACGTCGAGGACGAGGTCTTCCTTGAGCTTCTTGGCCTTGCGCTCCTGCGCCGGGGACAAGGTCTCGTTGTTGAGCCGGGATTCGACGTTCTGGTCCTGCAGGCGCCGCAGCTTCTTGTAGCTGTCGGCGATGCGGTCGAAGGTCTCCACGACCTTCGGCTTGATCTCGGTTTCCATGGCGGCGAGCGACAGGGAATTCTCCATGTCGTCCTCGTCGTCGCCGGGCGAGGCGCCGTCGCCCAGCAAGCCGTCCTCGCCGGCCTCCGGGGCGAGCGCGGTCTCGCCTTCCATGACCGCCGGCGGCACGTTCTTGCCTTCCGGGCCGGCATAGGTGGCTTCCAGATCGATGATGTCGCGCAGCAGCACGCGGCCTTCGGTCAGCTCATCGCGCCAGATGATGATGGCCTGGAAGGTCAGCGGGCTCTCGCACAGGCCGGCGATCATCGCCTCGCGGCCGGCCTCGATGCGCTTGGCGATGGCGATTTCGCCCTCGCGCGACAGCAGCTCGACCGTGCCCATCTCGCGCAAATACATGCGCACGGGATCGTCGGTGCGCTCGGCCGGCTCGGACTTGCTCTCGGAGCGGGCGACGGCGCGCGGGGCGGCCTCGGTCAGCTCGCCGCCCTCGACCTCTTCCGGCTCGTCGGCGGCTTCCGCCTCTTCCGTCTGCTCTTCCTCGGCGGCCTCTTCGGCCTCGACGACATTGATACCCATGTCGTTGAGCATGGCGAGGGTGTCCTCGATCTGCTCGGAGGTCACTTCCTCGGAGGGCATCACTTCGTTGAGCTGCTCATAGGTCACATAGCCGCGGCGCTTGGCGTTCTTGATCATTTTCCGAACGGCCGCGTCCGACAGGTCGAGCAACGGCCCGTCGGGGCTGTCGTTCTCCTTCTCCGGCGCTTCGGTCGCTTCGGTCGCCTGCTTCGCCATGGACATCTCCTGACAAGTCGCCGCGTGTGTTCCACGGCGAAACGGCGACGCAACCCCCACAAGGATTTCGCCGCCTTCCCTTAATCGCGTGGGCGACCCTAGGGCCGTCCCGTTAAATCAGCCTGAACCGGACCGCTGGTGAAAGCGGAAGGTTCCATTTGCGCAGCGCACCACACTGCGGCAAGAAAGGACCACGCTTGGTGAGTCACACCGACCGTGCAGAGCCGCGTCCGGACGACGCGCCGAATCCCTCCACCAGGGCTTCGGTCCCCTCCACGGCCGAGAGGCGTTCCCGCACATCGCGCAGCCATGCGAAATTGGCTTCGCTCGGATCGTCTCCCAGAGAGCGTTCAGCCTCCCTCAATTCTCTAGATAACGCGTAAGCCTTGCGATGCAAGGCCGTACACTGGCTCCACCAGAGCCTCACATCCTCATGGCCGGTATCTGGATAGGCCGGCCAGTCCATTCTGGGGTTTGCGACCGCACGTGCCCGCCGCGAAAGCGCCTCGACGCCCATTTTTTCCAGCTGATGGGCAAGGCTCTGCGAATCACTTGCCTTGCCCTCCATATGGGCATCGAGCAAAGCGCGCCGCAGGGTGTCGGCATCGGCGTTGGCGAACGGCAATTCAGCGATATCCTCGCCATTCTCGTCCATCAGCCAGGGATGGTTGAGCAGGCAGAACAAAAGCAGCGCCTCGCCCCGCGGCAGGGAGGAGAGGGGGCCGCGGATGAGCGAGGTGCGGGACAATTCCCCGCCGCCGCGCACCACGAGCGCTTCCTCGCGCGGCTTGAACCGCCCGCCACGCATATCGGGGTTGCGCGCACGGCCTGCCGCAACGAAGCCCCGCGCCTCGCGCGGCGGGGAGAGCAGGCGCTTCAGCCGTTCGTTCAAATCCTGGCGATAATGGCGGCGCACATTCTCGTCGGCGATGGTGGCGACCACTTCGCCGATGCGGGCCTCGAGCGCGGCGCGGCGCTCGGGGGTTTCCAGATTGGCACCTTCCAGCTCGCGCGCCCAGAGCATGGCGGCGAGCGGCTCGGCGCGGGCCAGTACGGCCTCCATGGCGTCGCGGCCGCTGCGGCGGATCAGGTCGTCCGGGTCCTGGCCTTCGGGCAGCATGCCGAAGGAGAGGCTGCGGCCGGGTTTGAGATGGGGCAGGGCGAGATCGATGGCCCGGAACGCCGCGCGCCGGCCGGCCTTGTCGCCGTCGAACAGCAGCACCGGTTCTTCCGCCATGCGCCAGAGCAATTGCAACTGGTCTTCGGTGAGCGCGGTGCCCAGCGGCGCGACGGTGCCCTCGAAGCCCGCCTCAACCATGGCGATCACGTCCACATAGCCTTCCACCGCGATCACCCGCGCCCCCTTATGGACGGCGGCGCGCGCGGAAAAACCGTTGTAAAGCAAGGATCCCTTATGAAAGAGGACGGTTTCCGGCGAATTGAGATATTTCGCCGCCACGTCCTTTTCCAGCGCCCGCCCGCCGAACGCCACCACCCGGCCCTTGAGATCGGTGATGGGAAACATCACCCGGTCGCGGAACCGGTCGTAGGGGACGGGAATATCGTCGCCGGCGATCAGCAGGCCGGTTTCCACCATATCGGCGACACTCACGCCCGCCTTGCCCAGCGCTTCCTTCAGCGCATAGCGGTCGGGGGCGGCATAGCCGAGGTGGAAGCGCTTCTGGGTGGTGGGGCCGAGATCCCGGTCGGCGAGATAGCCGCGCGCCTTGGCCCCGGCGCGGGCCTGGAGATTATCCTCGAAATAGCGGGCGGCGAGCGCCATCACGTCGTGCAGGGAGCGGCGGCGCTCTTCCTTGGCGGCGGCTTCCGGCGTCACCTGCGGCAGGGCGAGGCCGGCCATGGAGGCGAGCCGCTCGACCGCCTCGGCGAACGGCAGGCCCTCGGTCTCCATCAGGAAATCGAACACGTCGCCATGCTTCCCGGATGAAAAGCAATGGTAGAAGCCCTTCTGGTCATTGACGAAAAACGAAGGCGTCTTCTCGGCGTTAAAGGGCGAGAGGCCGGCGAACTCGCGCCCCTGCTTCTTCAGCTTGACGCGTCGCCCCACCACTTCCGACACGGGAAGCCGTGCGCGGATCTCATCGAGGAATGAGGGCGGAAAGCGCATGCGACGTCAGATCGCTCTTTGCATCAGGCACGCATCATAGCGCGGGGAACACATAATAAAGCGCCAATGTGGCGATCCGCCCCTCGCGCGATGCATCCGTTCGTGTCGGGCAGCGGAAAAGCGGGAAGGTCCCGCTATCCCCCCTATCCACAGTGGATAATGTGCGTGCCGTGATCGCTCACGCGGCCGTCAGAGCGTCCTTGACCCAGGCGGAGGCCTTGCCGAAGTCGATGGCGCCGGCGTGGCGCTCCTTGAGCACCGCCATGGTGCGGCCCATGTCCTTGATGCCCTTGGCCTCGATCTCCGCGACCACGGCGGCGATGATGGCGCGGGTTTCCGCCTCGCCAAGCTGGCGCGGCAGGAAATCCTGGATCACCGAGATTTCCGCGCGTTCCTGCTCGGCAAGCTCGGGGCGGGCGTTTTCGGTATAGATGCGCGCGCTCTCCTCGCGCTGCTTCACCATCTTGGCCAGCAGGGCGCGCAGATCATCATCGCTCAGCGGGTCCTTGCCGAGGCCGCGCGCTTCGATATCGCGATCCTTCAGCGCGGCATTGACGAGGCGCAACGTGGAAAGGCGCACCTTGTCGTGGGCCTTCATCGCATCCTTAAGGGCGGTGTTGATGTCGTCGCGAAGCAATGTCTGTCCTCTTGAAACTGTGTTGCGGCGCACGTTCGCGCCGTCTTGCGCCAGGCCCGCTTTGCCAAGCCCGCTTCTCCAGGACCGGCGGCGCGCGGCCCCCGGTCTGCGGCGCCGGTCGAACGCGGCCAGCGGGCCAAAAGCGCACCCTCGACCCCGCATATACCCCGAAACTGGAAAAATCCCGAGCGGAATGGCGGGCAAACGTGCGCGAAGCACTGGAAGTGCGGCGCGTGACTCATTATCTAGGCGAGCCATGACGCAGGAACAAGATCACGCAAACGTCCCGGCCGAAGGCTGGGCCGAGCCGAAGCCGACCGCGCTTCTCGTGCTCGCCGATGGCACCGTGCTCGAAGGCTTCGGCCTCGGCGCTGTGGGAGAAGGTGTTGGCGAGGTGTGCTTCAACACCGCCATCACCGGCTATGAGGAAATCCTTACGGACCCTTCCTATTCCGGCCAGATTATCACCTTCACTTTTCCGCACATCGGCAATGTGGGGACCAATGAGGAGGACATCGAAACGGTGTCCATGGCCTCGGCCTCCGGCGTCCGCGGCGTGGTGCTGCGCACGGCGGTGAGCGACCCGTCCAATTATCGCGCCACCCGCGGCCTCGACCAATGGCTGAAGGCGCGCGGCATCGCCGGCATCAGCGGCATCGATACCCGCGCGCTCACCGCCCTGATCCGCGACACCGGCATGCCCAACGGCGTGATCGCCCATGCGCCCGACGGCGTGTTCGACATTCCGGCGCTGAAGGAGAAGGCGCGCGCCTGGCCCGGCCTGGAGGGCATGGACCTCGTGCCCGGCGTCACCTCGGTGCAGCGCTTCGAGTGGGATGAGACGCCCTGGCAGTGGAATGCCGGCTTCGGCACCCGCACGGGGGGCAAGTTTCACGTGGTGGCCATCGATTACGGCGTGAAGCGCAACATCCTGCGTCTGCTCGCCCGCGCCGGCTGCCTGGTGACGGTGGTGCCGGCCACCACCTCGGCGGACGAGGTCATGGCGCTCAAGCCCGACGGCGTGTTCCTCTCCAACGGCCCCGGCGACCCGGCGGCGACCGGGGAATATGCCGTGCCGGTGATCCGCGAACTGATCGCCCGCGACGTGCCGACCTTCGGCATCTGCCTTGGCCACCAGATGATCGGCCTCGCCGTGGGCGGGCGCACGGTCAAGATGCACCAGGGCCACCACGGGGCGAACCACCCGGTGAAGGACCTGACCACCGGCAAGGTGGAGATCACCTCCATGAACCACGGCTTTGCCGTGGATCGGGAGAGCCTGCCGGAAAATGCGGTGGAGACCCACGTCTCGCTGTTCGATGGCTCGAATGCCGGGCTGTCGCTCGCCGACAAGCCGGTGTTCTCGGTGCAATATCACCCCGAGGCCAGCCCCGGCCCGCAGGACAGCCATTATCTGTTCGACCGCTTCGTCGCGCTGATGGCGAAGAACAAGGCGGCCTGACGCTCCTGGCGCTCCTCCCGAGGGGGAGCGCCATTGAGGCCCTTGGGCCGTCGCAACCTCAGTCCAGAAAATCCCCGTGCGCTTCCACATGCTTGGCGATGCCGAGCGTGTGCTCGCGCACGAGCCGTTCGGCCAGATCCCCGTCGCGCTTCTCGATCGCCTCGACGATGCGGGTGTGATCGACGATGGAGCGCTGGGCGCGATGGTCCTGCGCGATCGTCACCTTGCGCACGCCGCGCATGTGGGGGAACAGGCTGTCGGTCGTGTCCGCGATCAGCTGGCAGCCGGACATGCGGATGATCTGGCGGTGAAAGGCGAGGTTGGCGGCGGAATATTCGGAGACGAATTCTTCCGGATTGCGATCGGCGAAGGCGCGGACATTCTCGCGCAGCATGCGGATCTCGGCGTCCGAGGCGTGCTGGCAGGCGAGGCGGGCGGCCATGCCTTCGAGCGCGGCCCACACCGTGATCATCTCCAGGATTTCCTGCTTGGTCTTGCGCACCACGAAGATGCCGCGGCGGGGCACCGAGCGCACATAGCCTTCCTGCTCCAGCAGGGTCATGGCTTCGCGGATGGGTGTGCGCGAGACGCCGAGCTTTTCTGAGAGTTGTCGTTCCTCCAGCCGGATTTCCTCGGCGTGGCTATAGATGTCCATCTCCATGATGGCCGCCTTAAGCGCCTTGTATGCCTTCATGCGGAAGCTCGATTCGGTTTCGATCGGCTTCACGTTGATGTCCTGGTACGTCATCTCACCCCTTGCCCCGACTGCGCTGCGCGCGGCCCGCCACGCCCGGCCCGCCCGGCGGGCGAAATACATCATACTGTGATGGCATCGAATATAGCTTTGAGCAAGTAATGCCGGCAAAGCCAAGAGTCGCACTTTGTTGTGCTGCAGTGCAGCGCAGGCAGTTTGGAGTGATTCCGCATCGCTTATTGACACCGGGTATTTTGCATACCAGCATAGGATCAATGATGCGGCCGCCGTTTTTCCGTGCGGGAAGGGCGGCGGCCGAGCCTTCGACAACTGCGGGCAAACCGTAGGCGCACAAGGTGAGGAACAGCTGATGATTACCGTCGATGACATCCTGCGCGAGAAGCGCGACACCCGCATCGTCACTGTGCGGATGAACGAGACCGTGGCGACCGCCGCCATGGTGATGAAGCGGGAGAATATCTCCAGCGTCGTCGTCAAGGACGTCTGCCGGACCGAGGGCAATACGGTGGTCGGCGTCTTTTCCGAACGTGACGTGACCCGCGCGCTGGTCGAGCATGGCGCCAATACGCCGAACGTCACGGTGGCGACGCTGCTGAAGCGGGCGGTGATCTCGTGCGAACTGGCAGATTCCATCGCCACCGTGCTGCGCCTCATGAACGCGCACCAGGTGCGCCATCTGCCGGTGATGGTGGAACACAATCTGGTGGGCGTGATCAGCGCCACCGATCTGATGCGCCATTATCTGCATGAGGAAGAAGTCCACACCCATGCCGAGCAGGCGGACAGTGGCCTGACGGCCGGGCTCGCTGCCTTGCGCTGAGGCGTTTTCAGCGCGCAAAGGGGTGCGCGCCGCGGATCGGCCGCGCGTGCAGGTGGCGTCTCCTACAGTTTTTCGATGTGACCGCCGCAAACCGTTTGCGACGGACGGGTGACGATGATATTTCTGTATTTGGCATACGAAATTCAATAGACGGCATATCAGGCATGACGCATGATGATGTGCTGTTGCAAGCCGGCATAGATCGGCATCGCAAAGTGGTCGGGGACGGTTCCAGGGGTTTGGCATGAGCAAGGCACTTGAAGGTGTGCGCGTGCTCGACATGACGCATGTGCAGTCCGGTCCGTCGGCAACCCAGTTGCTGGCCTGGCTCGGCGCCGATGTGATCAAGGTCGAGATGCCGCGCCGTGGCGACATCACACGCACCCAGCTGCGCGACAAATCCAATGTCGACAGCCTCTATTTCACGATGCTCAACGCCAACAAGCGCAGCGTC
Organism: Rhizobiales bacterium 32-66-11; assembly: GCA_002304505.1. Taxonomy (GTDB): domain Bacteria; phylum Pseudomonadota; class Alphaproteobacteria; order Rhizobiales; family Xanthobacteraceae; genus NCEH01. The sequence continues at coordinate 7,698 of NCEH01000079.1, forward strand.
ACCCTCAATATCAAGTCGCAGCAGGGGCAGGATGCCCTGGTCCGCCTGATCGAGCGGTGCGACGTGATGGTGGAGAATTTCGGCGCCGGCGTGCTGGAGCGCCAGGGTTTCTCCTGGGAGCGCATCGAAGCCATCAACCCCCGCATCATCTACGCCTCCATCAAGGGCTTCGCCGAAGAAAGCGGGCTGGAGGCGAAGGCCTATGAGACCATCGCCCAGGCCATGGGCGGGGCCATGAGCACCACCGGCTGGCGTTCCGGCCCGCCGACCGCCGCGAGCGTCCAGGTGGGCGACACCGGCACCGGCATCCATTGCGTGGCTGGCATTCTCGCCGCTCTGTTCCAGCGCACCGTCACCGGGCGCGGCCAGCGGGTGGACGTCGCCATGCAGGATTGCGTGATGAACCTGCTGCGGGTGAAGCTGCGCGATCAGCAGCGCCTCGCCAGCGGCCCCTTGAGCGAATATCCCGGCGCGCCTGCGACCGAGAGCGTGCCGCGCGCCGGCAATGCCTCGGGCGGCGGCCAGCCCGGTGCCGCGCTGCGCTGCGCGCCCGGCGGCGAGAATGATTATTGCTACGTCATCATCCAGCCCCAGGGTTGGGCGCCGCTGATGCGCCTGATCGGCCGCAAGGACCTGATCGACGACCAGCGCTTCGCCAGCCACGAGGCGCGGGCGCAGCGCATCGAGGCCTGCTTCGAGCTGATCGAGGCGTGGACGCGCCAGCGCACGAAATTCGAGGTGATGAAGGCCTTGCAGGCGATCGACGTGCCCTGCGGCCCCATCCTCTCCACCAAGGACATCATGGAAGACCGCGCGCTCTACGACCGCGGCTTCCTCGTGGAGGTCCCCCATCCCGAGCGTGGGACCTATGTGACCGTCGCCTCCCCCATCCGCCTGTCGGAAAACGACGTGCCGGTGGAGCGGGCGCCTTTGCTTGGAGAGCACACGGAAGAGGTGCTCTCCTGGGTCGGCTTCAGTGCCGAAGATATCGCGACTATGCGCGCCACCGGCGTCGTGTAATCCACCAGCATGCCGCCCCAAGAGGGACCCAAGGGTGGGGCGGTTCATCTCATAAAATAAGAAGAGCATGACTTGCAAAGGGTAGGAAAATGGGATCGTCGGAGTCAGGTGGCACCGCCATTGTAACGACAAACCGCTGGCTGCAATTGATTGCCGGCGTCGTCTGCATGGTTGCTGCGGCCAATATTCAGTATTCTTGGACCTTGTTCGTCCCGGAAATTCAAAATGCGCACGGTTGGAGCCGGGCGTCGATTCAGATTGCCTTCACGGTGTTCGTGGTCGTCCAGACCTGGCTGACGCCGATCGAAGGCTATTTCATCGACAAGTACGGCCCACGGAACGTCGTGTTCGTCGGCGGCTTGTTCACGGGCTTGTCCTGGATCGTGAACTCCTATGCCACCTCGCTCGCCGGCTTTTATTTTGGCGCGGCGATCGGCGGCATCGGCGTCGGCTGTGTGTATGCCACCTGCATCAACAGCGCGCTGAAATGGTTCCCGGACAAGCGCGGCCTCGCGGTCGGCCTGACGGCGGCGGGCTATGGCTCGGGCACGGTGCTCACCATCATCCCGATCGCCAACATGCTGAAGACCTCCGGCTATTCGGAGACCTTCTTCCTGTTCGGCCTGATCCAGGGCGCCGTCATTCTTCTCGCCGCCGGCTTCCTGCGGGCGCCCAAGAAGGGTGAAGTGACGTTCTCGTCCAGCGTGGCGCAGAGCCGTCGCGATTACACACTTGGTGAAGCCCTGCGGACTCCTGTGTTCTACGTCATGATGACCATGTTCATCTTGACCGTTACGGGCGGTCTGATGGCTGTGGCTCAGCTTGGCGTGATCGCGGAAGATCTCGGTGTGAAGAAGGTCGAGGTCAATCTCTACTTCTTCGCCATGGCGGCGCTGCCGTTTGCCCTGATGCTTGACCGTATCCTGAACGGCGTCTCCAGGCCGCTGTTCGGCTGGGTTTCCGACCATATCGGCCGCGAAAAGACGATGTTCTTCGCGTTCGCGATGGAAGGCATCGGAATCGTCGCGCTCGGCGCGTTCGGCCACAATCCGTGGGCGTTCATTATCCTCTCGGGCGTGGTGTTTCTGGCCTGGGGCGAAGTGTATTCACTGTTCTCGGCCACGACTGCTGATACATTCGGCAGCGCGCATGTCGGCAAAATCTATGGCGTTCTTTACTGCGCCAAGGGTGTGGCGGCGCTTCTCGTGCCGTTTGCAAATATTTTGATGGCAGCGACCGGAAGCTGGTCCACGGTTCTCTATACCGTTGCGATCATGGATCTGACCGCCGCTTTCATGGCCCTCTTCGTTCTGCGGCCGATGCTGAGGAAGCATCACCAGATGAACGCCGATGCGGCCGCCCGCGCGACGCTTCAGGCCCCGGTCGGCGCCTGATCCAACAGCCCTCTGCCGCCTTCGGGCGGCCCCTTGAGGCCCTGGCTCTGCCAGGGCCTTTTTTTTGGCCAGAAGTCCGCGAACCGGCTCATGGTCGTCCGAGCCGATTTTCATTGTATCTGCATCTTCCATGCGCATACTTGTATCAGCAAGATGAAATGCGCACGGCGCGCCGTGAAAAATACATTAAATATTGTATTTAAATGAATTTCACTTTGTTTTTCGTCGAAATCATTTGAAGACTGCGCCCCATCTTCTCTATCAGCTGCCGGAAAACCTGCAATTGCGGGGGTGTTGTAGCTGTTACATTACCGCAAATTGCATGTTGCATACGGTATTTTGCATCGAACATCCAAGTCTGGTTCGCAGCGGGCCGCTCAAAACGAGCCCGCCACCAAAAGAATGGCGACCGTCACGGGCCGTTCATCGACTTGAATTCGATGACCCCAATAGGGAAGGGTAGGAAATGCCGTCTGTTGAGTCTGTGCAGAAGGGCCCCATTGGCGGGCGCTGGATGCAGCTGGTGATCGGCGTGATCTGCATGTCGATGATCGCCAATCTGCAATATGGCTGGACGCTGTTCGTCGAGCCCATCAATGACAAGCATCAGTGGGGCCGCGCCGCCATCCAGGTCGCCTTCACAATCTTCGTTCTCACCGAGACCTGGCTGGTCCCGATCGAGGGCTGGTTCGTGGACAAGTACGGCCCGCGCATCGTCGTGCTCATCGGCGGCTTCCTGTGCGGCCTCGGGTGGGTTCTGAACTCCATGGCCGACACGCTCGCCCTGCTTTACGTGGCCGCGGCCATCGGCGGTGTCGGCGCGGGCGCGGTCTATGGCACCTGCGTCGGTTCGGCGCTGAAATGGTTCCCGGATCGCCGTGGCCTTGCCGCCGGCATCACTGCCGCCGGCTTCGGCGCGGGTTCGGCCATCACCATCATTCCGATCGCGGCGATGATCGCCGCGCAGGGCTATCAGCAGACCTTCCTGGTGTTCGGCCTGTTCCAGGGCGCGGTCGTGATGGCGCTGTCGATCTTCCTCCAGGCGCCCAAGCCCGGCCAGCTTCCGCCGGTGACCAACAAGGCCGCAACGCAGAGCCGCCGCGATTACGGCCCGGGCCAGATGCTCAAGGCCCCGGTGTTCTGGGTCATGTATGCGATGTTCGTGCTGGTTGCCGCCGGCGGCCTGATGGCGACGGCGCAGCTCGGCTCCATCGCCAAGGATTTCAACATCGCCGGCGTCCCGGTGAGCCTGATGGGCATCACCCTTCCGGCGCTGACCTTCGCGCTCTCCATCGACCGGGTGCTGAACGGCCTCACCCGTCCGTTCTTCGGCTGGGTGTCCGACAATATCGGCCGCGAGAACACCATGTTCATCGCGTTCTCGCTGGAAGCGGTGGGCGTGCTCGCGCTCGGCCATTTCGGCTCGAACCCGCTCGCTTTCGTGCTGCTGACCGGCCTCGTCTTCTTCGCCTGGGGTGAGATCTACTCGCTGTTCCCGGCGACCTGCGGCGATACGTTCGGCTCCAAGTTCGCCACCACCAATGCCGGCTTCCTTTATACCGCCAAGGGCACCGCCTCGCTGGTGGTTCCGATTGCGAGCGTCGCCGTGGCGCAGCTCGGCAATTGGGACCTGGTGTTCCTCATCACCGCCGGCGTGAATGCCCTGGCGGCGCTGATGGCCCTGTTCGTGCTCAAGCCCATGCGCGCCCGCTTCGTCGCGGATGCCAAGCTGGTGACCGCGGCGGAAGCCAAGGCGGCCCAGGCGGCCCACTGAGCCTTTCTCCATGTCCGGCGTCCCGTGCGGGGCGTCGGGCGGGAAGATGAGACGACAAGGTGACGAAGGCAGGCATTCGCGCCTGCCTTTTTCGTTGAACGCGACGCGGGCGATCAGAAGCCGCGGGGGAAGGACGCAACCGCAGGCTCGCGGCTCTGATTGTCCTTGTCGCCGCCGAACAGGGTGCCGGCGGTGCGGGTCTGGTCCTGGTCCATCAGCGCCAGCTCGGCGGGGATGCCGGGGCCGCCGGCCGCAGCCGTGAAGCTCTTGGGATTGCTGAAGCCGATCACGGCGCCGGTGGCGGCAATTCCGAGGATGGCGAGAGCGGCGAAATCGAATGCGGTCATTTTAGCCTCCTGGCATGCCCTTGCACGCCACCCGTTGCGAGCACCCGGGGGCATCGTGCCGATGCCCCTGTCCTCATTTCCGAGTGCCATACTGACCGAATTCGCCCTTCTTGTGGTATACATAATACGCAGAGGATCCCCCTCATTGCTGCATAGCAGCAATAAAAGCGTCGCCTTGGGCCTTAGCTGGCTGAAAGATTTCGCAAGTGCGAGATCAGCCCCGCGGTGGAGCCCGATGCTTCCGCCGGCGTCGCGCCGCCTTTCACCGATGGCAGCAAAGCCGTGGCCATTTCTTTCCCGAGCTCCACGCCCCATTGATCGAAGGCGTTGATTCCCCAGATCGCGGCTTCCGTGAACACGCGATGCTCATAGAGCGCGATCAGTCGGCCGAGCGTGAACGGGTCGAGCAGCGTATAGGCCAATGTCACCGAGGGCCGGTTGCCGGGGAATACCTTGTGCGGCGCGAGGTCCGCCACCCGCGCTTCGCTCATCCCCGCGGCGCGCAAGTGCGCCTCCACCTGCGCCCGCGAGCGCCCGCGCAGCAGCGCTTCCGACTGGGCGAGACAATTGGCGATCAGAAGGTCGTGGTGGGCGGAAAGGGCGGGTTCGTGGCCCTGGGCGGCGATCAGGAATTCCACCGGCACCACGTCCGTGCCCTGGTGGAGAAGCTGGAAGAAGGCGTGCTGGCCGTTGGTGCCCGGCTCGCCCCACACGATCGGGCCCGTCGGCCGCGCGACGGGGGCGCCCTCGCGCGTCACGCTCTTGCCGTTGCTCTCCATGTCCAATTGCTGGAGATAGGCGGGAAACCGGGCGAGGCGCTGGTCGTAGGGAATGATGGCGCGGCTCGCATAGCCGCAGACATCGCGATGCCACACGCCCACCAGCGCGAGGAGAACCGGCAGGTTCTGTTCCAGCGGCGCATGGCGGAAATGATCGTCCATAGCGGCGCCGCCGGCGAGAAAATCGCCGAACGCGGCCGAGCCGATGGCGATCATCACTGGCAGGCCGATGGCCGACCACAGGGAATAGCGCCCGCCCACCCAGTCCCAGAAGCCGAACGTGCGTTCCGCCGCGATGCCGAACGCGCCCACCTTGTCGAGTGCCGTGGAGACGGCTGCGAAATGGTGCCCCACCGCCTCCTCGCCCAGGGCCGCCGAGATCCAGGCACGGGCGGAGGCGGCATTGGTCATGGTCTCGATGGTGGTGAAGGTTTTCGAGGCGATGATGAACAAGGTCGTGGCGGGCGTGAGCGGCTTCAACACGTCGCTCAGATGGGCGCTGTCCACGTTCGAGACGAAATGCAGGCGCGGCCCGTCATGATAGGGGGCGAGCGCGAGCGTCGCCATTACCGGCCCGAGGTCCGAGCCGCCGATGCCGATGTTCACCACATCGGTGAAGGCCTGCCCGCGATGGCCGGCGATGGTGCCGGCGCGCACCGCGTCCGCGAAGGCGTATAGCCGGCCGAGCGTTTCGCGCACCTGTCCCTTCACGTCCGTGCCGTCGATGTCGAGCGGTTCGGCGCCGCCGTCGCGCAGCGCCACGTGGAGCACGGAGCGCTGCTCGGTGGAATTGATGCGCGCGCCGGCGAACATGGCCGCGCGTCGTTCTTCGACGCCGGTGGCGCGCGCAAGCTGGAACAGCAGGCTGAGAGTCTCGTGCGTCAGCGCGGTCTTGGAGATATCCAGCAGCAGGTCGCCGGCGCTGGCGGAAAAGCGGGCGAAGCGATCCGGGTCCGCGAACAGATCCGCCAAAGGCGTGCCGGCGGCGCGGGCCTGCGCGGCGCCAAGCGCCTGCCAGAGGGTTTCGGCTTCGGTCCCGGACTCGGCAGCAAGAGCATCGGTCATGGTCGGATCTCCGTCAGGGGCACCACAGCACGTCGAGCGGGGCGCGGGCGCGCAGCACGGCGCGGATCGGCAGGGCCTCGGCCGGTCCCTCCGCGCGTGCCGCCTCCAGCACCGCGCGTTTGCCGGCGCCCTCGATGTGCAGCAGCAAGGTCTGTGCCGCCAGCAGCGGCGGCAAGGTGAAGGTCATGCGCGGCTCGCCCGCCGCCGGTGTGCGGATCGCGATCAGGGGGGCGGTGCCTTGGGGGTCGAGCGCGGCGGGCAAGGCCGAGGCGCCGGGAAAGAACGAGGCCGTGTGGCCGTCGTCGCCCATGCCGAGCACGACCGCCGCGAAGGGCAGGGGCAGGCCGGCCAAGCTTGCCTGCGCCGCCGCGAGGCCCTCCTCGGGCGTCGCCGCGCCGGTGTAGAGCGGCAGGAAGCGGGCCTGGGCGGCGGGTCCCTGCAACAGGTGCGCGCGCACCAAAGCGGCGTTGGAGCGGGGCGAGCTCTCGTCCACCCAGCGCTCGTCCACCAGCGTCACGTGTACGCGGCTCCAGTCGAGCGGCGCTCCCGCGAGCGTCTCGAAGAAGCGCGTGGGCGTGCGCCCGCCGGAGACCGCAAGGCTCGCCGCGCCCGCCGTGGCGATGCGCACCCGCAGTGCTTCCGCCACATGGGCCGCGAGCGCGCGCGCCAGCGCATCCGGCCCGTCATAGGCGGTGAAGGCGACCGGGGTGGGGCTGGCATTCATGGGCGCGCACGGCTTTCCGGACAGGGGGGGCGAAGCGTGTCAGCGAACGGGCGAAGGGGCCTCAGGCGTCGTCCATCCAGGTGCGGCCGTCCCGCTCGATCAGAGCGATCGCTGCGGAGGGGCCCCAGGTGCCGGCGGTGTAGGATTTCGGCGCCTCGCGCAGATTGCGCCAGGCTTCCAGGATTGGATCGATCCATTTCCATGCGACTTCCACTTCGTCGCGGCGCATGAACAAGGTCTGGTTGCCCCGCACCACATCCATGAGAAGCCGCTCGTAGGCGTCCGGGTTCCGTACGCCGAACGCCTCGGCGAAGCTCATGTCCAGCGGCACATGCTGAAGGCGCATGCCGCCGGGGCCGGGATCCTTGATCATCAGCCACAGTTTCACGCCCTCGTCGGGCTGCAGGCGGATCACCAGATGGTTCGCCACGATCGGGCCGGCCTGCTCGTCGAACACCGAATGAGGGATCGGGCGGAAGGCCACCACGATTTCCGACACCCGGCTCGCCAGCCGCTTGCCGGTGCGCAGGTAGAACGGCACGCCGGCCCAGCGCCAATTGCCAATTTCCGCCTTCAGGGCGACGAAGGTTTCGGTCTGGCTGGTGTTGGAGCCGAGTTCGTCCAGATAGCCCGGCACCGCCCCGCCGGAGGAGGCGCCGGCGCGATATTGGCCCCGCACGGTGAGGGCTGCGACATTGCTCTCGTCGATCGGCTCGAGCGCTTTCAGCACCTTCAGCTTCTCGTCGCGCACCGCGTCCGCGTCCATGCACACCGGCGGCTCCATGGCCACCAGGCAGAGCAATTGGAGCATGTGGTTCTGCACCATGTCGCGCAATGCGCCGGCGGTGTCGTAATAGCCCGCCCGGCCGGCGACCCCGAGGCTTTCGGCGACCGTGATCTGCACATGGTCGATATGGGCATGGTTCCACACCGGCTCGAACAAGGCATTGGCGAAGCGCAGGGCCATCAGGTTCTGCACCGTCTCCTTGCCGAGATAATGATCGATGCGGAACACCGCTTCCTCGCGGAACACCCGGCCGACCGCCTCATTCACAGCACGGGCGGAGGCGAGATCCTTGCCCACCGGCTTTTCCACCACCACGCGGGTCATGGGCGTGACCAGATGGTGCGCGCCGATGCGGGCGCAGATGTCGTCGAACAGATCGGGCCCGACTGCCAGATAGAACACCCGCACCTTGTCGGCGCCGGGCGCGAGCAAGGCCGCGAGCGCGTCCCACCCCTCGTCGGACACCGCGTCCACTTCCACATAATCCACCCGCGCGAGGAAGCGCTCCAGCTGCGTGCGCTCGATCTGGTCGATGCCGTCGCGATCCTCCACCGAATCGCGGGCGAAGTCCTGGAACGCGGCGCGGGTCATCGGGCGGCGCGAAACGCCGATGATGCGGGCATCGTCCGGCAATTGGCCGGCGAGATCGCGTTCAAACAGGGCCGGGAGGAGCTTGCGTTTCGCGAGGTCGCCGGTCGCTCCGAACACGATGATGTCGAACGGTTCGACCGTGATGACGCGAGCTACCATGGGGACCTCCAGTTGACGGCCCAGGGCGCCGTCACGCGAGCCGATATTCGTCTTCTACCAAATCCCACGCGTCTGTGTTGCGACTGTGAGGGGCGCAGGGGTGATATCGCCTTTGTGAGGTGCTGTGCCAGATGCTCCCCGGCGGGGCGCGCGCCGGCGCAGGTGCGGCGCCACGCGGATCCGAGGCGGGAGACGATTCGGCAGAACATGCCACAACGGAATGCGCAGGTAGCGGCGGCCGGCGTTTTCGCTTGCCGCGTTACGGCGTGAGTCATGGCGCGTAACGCAAAAAACCCGCGCGGCGGCCGCCACGCAGGTATCGCTTCAGCTCAATTCCTCGCCAGCCGCTTGGCGGCTGGAGACCCGCTCAGCGGGTGGGGCGGGGCTTGCTGGGGATCAGGCCTTCGCGCTGGGCGCGCTTACGGGCCAGCTTGCGGGCGCGGCGAACGGCCTCGGCCTCTTCGCGGGCGCGCTTCTCGGACGGCTTCTCGTAGTGACCACGCAGCTTCATCTCGCGGAAGATCCCCTCACGCTGCATCTTCTTCTTGAGCGCCTTGAGGGCCTGATCGACATTATTATCGCGGACGAGAACTTGCACGTGTTGCCTCTTCGAGCTGTTGCGCCGAGCGAACTTGCACTGGTCTGAAAAACATATCCGGTAGCAGGAGGGGCGCTCTCACGCCGGACCGTCTCTGCCGGAAGGAGCGCTCTCATATCAGAGGCCCCGGTCTTTGTCCACACTTGCTCCGCAGGCCAAGGGC
>NCEH01000080.1 GCA_002304505.1 Rhizobiales bacterium 32-66-11
AGGTTGAGGATATAGGTTTCCCCATCCTTGGCCTTGTAGGAGAGGCGCACGGTCTGCGCCTTGATGGTGATGCCGCGCTCGCGCTCGATATCCATGTTGTCGAGCACCTGCTCGGTCATCTCGCGTTCGCTCAAGCCGCCGGTGAGCTGGATCAGCCGGTCGGCGAGCGTGGACTTGCCATGGTCGATGTGCGCGACGATGGAAAAATTGCGGATATGGGTCTGCGGCGTTGCGGTCATCCGCGCCGCATAGCACCGGCATTCGGCAGCCACAAGGCGCGCGCGGCTTTTGTCCCTTCCGCGCCGGGGATCGCGGCCGGCCGGCGCGGTGGGTCCGGGGCGCCAGGGCGGCTTCCCCAGGGGCGCCGGCGCGTTCGGAGCAGGTTCGCTCGGGGTCTCCCCTCACCCCAGCCCTCTCCCCCTCCGGGAGAGGGGGCTTAAGGTTTTTTGGGGGCGCGTGAAGCGCCCATTCGCCGCCGCGTCATCCCCTCTCCCCCTCGGGGAGAGGGTTGGGGTGAGGGGGCAGAGCGAGAAGACCCGCAAAAGCAAAACCCTCAGGCCCCGCGGCCCCGCTCGCTTTCAAAAGCATCAAATAGCGCCAGCAAGGCCTCCAGCCCGTCGGTGAGGGCGGCGGGGCCGGGTTGCAGGATGAGCGTCGACTTGATCTCGTGTAGCCGCCCCGCGCGCACGGCGGGCAGCGCATCGAACCCGGGGCGGGCGGCGAAGCGGACGGGATTGAACTTCTTGCCGCACCAGGAGCCGATCACCATGTCGGGCGCCCGCGCGATCACCTCCTCTGCGCTCACGAAGCGCTCGCGCGCGGCGCGTCCCGTGGCGCGATTGGCGAAAATGTCGAGGCCGCCGGCGATCTCCACCAATTGCGACACCCAGCCGATGCCGCAGATCATCGGTTCGTCCCATTCCTCGAAATAGACTCTGGGCTTGTGCCGCCGGGCGGCCGCTCGGGTCCGCGCGGTATCCAGCCGCGCTTCCAGATCGGCGATCAGCGCGGCGCCTTTTTCAACGGCGCCCACAAGTGCGGCGAGCGTCGCGATCATGGCGAAGATGCCGTCGATGCCGCGCTGGTTGAAGACGTGCACTTCCAGCCCCGCGCGGGCGAGATCGGCGACGATGTCGGCCTGGAGATCGGAAAAGGCCAGCACCAGATCCGGCGCGAGCGCCAGGATTTTGGGCAGGTCCGCCGAGACGAAGGCGGACACGCGGGGCTTTTCCTTGCGCACGCGGGGCGGGCGCACCGCATAGCCGGAGACGCCGGCGATGCGATGGTCCTCCCCCAGCAGATAGAGCGTCTCCACCGTCTCCTCCGTGAGGCAGACGATGCGGCGGGGATAAGGATCGCGTCCCATCCCCGCCCGGTCACATGCCGGTGGGGCGGGAGCGCGGGGCGAGGGCTTCCTCGTCGTCGAGTTCCGGGCCCGGATCGTCCGGCAGCGGCGGCAGGGCGGCGAGGGGCGGAGCCTTGGGCGTCTCCACCTTCGCCATCTCGCCCTTGCTCATCTCGCCCCTGGCGTGCTCGGCCGGCGGGAGGCCGTTTGACGGCGGATGGGCGCCGTTCGTCGAGGGTTCGGGCGCGGCGCCATTGGTTTCGGCGGGCGGCACGTCGCCGGTCGGGGCGGCCATGGGCTTGGGGGGAATGGCGGCGATGGCGGCGCGCACGCGCTCGGCCTCATGCTCCAGGATCGGGGTCGCGGTCACGCCCGGCGGCACGGCCCACACATAGGCGTCGAGCTTGCCGGTAACCGGGGACAGCGGCGCCCATTGGTCGGAGACCACGCCGTCGGCGATCCAGGCGGGATCGCGCGGCGCGCGCACTGCGCGGGCGGCCCATTCGCGCGCCTTGCCGATATCGCCGTGCTCGCTGGCTTCCAGCTCCGCCATCATCAGGCAGATGCGCTGGGTCGGCTCGGCCGCGAGCGGCTGGAGCACGGCGCGTGCCTCGCTGAATTCCAGCGCGTCGATGCAGGCATGGGCGAGCGCGATCGCGCTTTCCGGATGGGCCGGCGCCTTGGCGGCGAGCAGGCGGATGCGCTTCAAGCGATCGAGGGCGGCATCGCCCGGGCGCAGGTGCGCGGCGACTTCGGCGAGTTCGGGATGGGGCGTCGTGGCATAGGCCGTCTCGACGATCTTGAGCGCTTTCTTCAAATCCCCGCTTGCGCCGAGCCCTTGTCGATGCCCTTGGCCGCCATCTGCTTTTCCAGCACCGCACGGGCGCCGGGATAATCCCCTTCGGCGCAGCGCGCCTCGATCACGGCGTCCGCCGCCCAGGCCAGCGCCGGGGCCTGTTCGGCCGCCTGTTCCGCCAGCAGGCGCGCGGCGGAAAGATCGCCGGCGCGGCGCGCTTCCATATGCAGGCCGCGCAAGGCGAGCAGGCGGGTGTCGGGAGACTCCAGCATCAGGCGGAAGCTTGCGCGCGCAAGTTCCGGATCGCCCTCGAACTGGGCGGTCTGGGCCGCCAGAAGATGGGTCAGCGGCTCGTGCGGCAGCAGGCGGGCGGCGTCCTGGCTGGCCTTCTTTGCGTCCGCGCCATTGCCCGCGCCGATGGCGAGCAGGCCGCGCGAAACGGCGGCCCAGCCCCTTTCCCGGCGCCGGCGGCGCGAGAAGCGGGCGATCAGGCGCGGCGAGGACAGCAGCAGCGAGATCAGCCGCCACACCATCAGCAGAACGCCGCTGAACAGCGCGAGGACGGCGAGCGCCACGGGCACGCTGGTTTCCAGCCGCCAGCCTTGCCAGACCATGACGATCTCGCCCGGCCGGTCGGCGAGCCAGGAGGCACCGAACGCGACGGCGGCGAGCAGAGCGAGGAGGATGACGAGACGGATCACGGCACTTTCCCGGAAATGGCAGCGAGGGCCTGGAGATAAAGCGCGCCGACCGCATTGGCTGCGTTCCGGCGCTGCTGGATCTCGGCGATCAGGGACGTGAGCTTGGCCTTCGTTCCCTGCGGCAGTGCATCGAGCCGCGCGAGCGCGGTGTCGAAATCGCCGGCGCGCAAAGCCGCAAGCGCCTGGTCGAGCGTCGCCTGGACTTCAGGCGTGGGCGCGGTTTCGGCGGGCCTCACCTTGACCAGGCTTTCGGCGCTGGACAGAAGGCGGTTCATCACGCTTCCAGCCGTGGACGTCGCTTCCGCGGGGGCATTTCCCGCTTCGGCCGCGGCCTGCTGCAGCCGGCTCGCGAGTTTCGCGGGCGGAGAAAAGCCGACGCCCGCGACCGCGGCGAAGGGGTCGAGCGTGCCTGCTGTAGCGCCGAGCACGGCGCGGGCGGCATCCAGCTCGGCCGCGAACGGGCGGCCGGCAACGATGGCATCGTTCAGAACCGCCAGCACCGCGATGGCGGCGGCGTCGCGGCTTGCGGCGCTCGAAGCGGCCAGGGACTGGTCGAGCCGGGCGCTGAGGGCGGTCACCTGCTGGCTGGCGCCGGCGGCGGCGGTCGCCGCGTCCTTCGCCGCGCCCTGAAGGTTCTGCTGCCCCTGGCGCAGGGTGGTAATATCCGCCTGGGCCTGGGCGAAAGCGGCGCGCGCCTGCTCCGGCGACGGCTCCTGGGCGGCGATGGCCTCGATCTTGTCCACCCGCTGGGTCAGCGCTGCAACCGCGCGCGGATCGGCGGCGCCGCGCGCCTCCAGCGCCCCGATGCGGGCGGCCAGGGGTTGAATGTCGTCGCTCACGCTGACCGTGCCAAGGCGCGAGGACAGGCCATAGACCACCAGGGCCGCGACCACGGCGCCGCCCACCATGCCGAGCAGCAGCGCAAGCCAGGGCGATGCGCCGCGCGACGCCGGGGCGGGCGGGGGGATGAGCATGGGCTGGGCGGTGTCGAAGGCGGCCTCGTCGGTGGCCTTCGATGCTTCCGCATTCGGGGCATCCGGGTTCGAAGCGCCCGTGTTCGAAGCATCCGCGCGCGCCTCTTCGCCTGGCTCGGGCGGGGCGGGGGGCAAAGGATCGTCCACGGTGCCGTCGGGCGCGGCACGGGGCGCCTCGATGGCGGTTGCGGCTGGGGCGGATCCGATCGCAGCAGATTCGCTCGCTGCGGGCCCGCTCGCGGGAGAGGTCACGGGCGGGGGCTCGTGCGCGGCAGCGGGGTCCGGGCGTTCCGCCGCCTCCGGCGCAGCGCCAGCTTCGGCTGCGCCGGTCGCGGGAGAGGCGAGCGCCGGGTCCGCCTTCGGACGGGCCGTATCCTCGCGGGTCGGATCGTCGTGCGCCATGGGCCTCCTCGTATTCTTGGTTCCCGGCGGGCCGGTGACAAAGGTTCGACCGTGATCGGCCGGCAGCTTGCCTCTGCCTTACAGCAAAGTCAGCAGCGCGTCCTCTTCGGCCGTCTCGGCGATCTCGACCGTGCAGCCGGCGGCGGCCAGCGGCGCGGCGATGGCCGACGACAAGCACAAGTGCCGCAAAGCCCGTAAGAGTTCCTTAACGCCGTCCGCAGCGACGCAATGAAGCAGGGTTTGCGCGCTGCGTGTGGAATAATGCAAGGCGGTGTCGATCCGGCCCTCGATCAGCGCCGTGCGCGTTGCATCCGCAAGGTTTTGCGCCGGCACCATGGCATAGAGCACGCACAGCGCGACCGCGATCTGGCGCCGGCCGAGCAAGGCGGCAAGGTCGCCCGCGCGGTCGGCGCCGGCGGCATGGAGGATGCGGGCGCCGGGCGCGAGGCGGGCCGAAAGGAGGGCGGCGAGCGCCTCGATGTTTCCCTCCGCCTCGATCACATGGGCAAAGCCTGCCGCCCGGGCCTGCGCGCCGGTGCGTGCGCCCACGGTGAATACCGGCAGGCCGCGCAGCGCACTCGCCTGCGGCCGCGCGGCGAGCGCCCGCACCCCATGCGCACTGGTGAAGGCGAGGGCGGAGAACGGGCCGCGCGGCAGCGGCGCGCCGGTTTCCTTGAAGCGCAACATGGGATCGCCCACCACACTGTGCCCGAGCGCTTCCAGTCGCGCCCGCGTGCGCGCCGCGCCGGGTTCCGGGCGGGTCAGAAGGATGCGCTGGGGTCGGGCGGCGAGGGGCATGGTGGCGAGGGATCTTGGAAGACCGGGTTTCAGATGAACGATAGCGGGTGCGCGGGTAAAGGGTCCATGCGGGATGTCCCCGCCTTGACCATCACGCGCAAATGATCCGCGCACCGGCGGAAGGGGCAAGCGGCGTGCGATGGTGCCGCCGTCCCAGCCAAGGCTCCCGATGGGCCAGGACGCCGCGCGCCCGCCAAAGCCGCGCGGCGTGCCCCCGGCGTGCCCGGCACATAGCTACAGGCCGAGCGCCCGCGCCGGCGCGCTGGTGCGCAAGTCCGCGCCCAGATCGGCACCCAGTCGCGCGGCGTCGGCGATGGGCGCGCTGGCGTCGGCCTCGGCGGCGTCGCGTCCGTCCGGGGAGAGCACCAGGCCGCGCAGGCGCACCTCGTCCCCGTCCAGGGTCGCGAGCGCGGCGATGGGCGTGCGGCAGGAGCCATCCAGCGCGGCGAGGAACGCGCGCTCGGCGGCGAGCGCGATGCCGGTGGCGCGGCAGGCGATGGCGGCGATGGCGGCATTGGTGGCCTCATCCGCGATCCGGCACTCGATGGCGACCGCGCCCTGGCCCACGGCGGGCAGGAAATCATCGGTGCCGAGGATCACGCTCGCCTCGTGGGCGAGCCCGAGCCGGGTGAGGCCGGCGAGCGCCAGCAAGGTGCCGTCGAAGGTGCCGGAGCGCACTTTGGACAGGCGCGTCTGCACATTGCCGCGCAGCAATTGCACCTGGAGGTCGGGCCGCTTGCGCCGCAATTGCGCCTCGCGCCGCAGCGAGGCGGTGCCGATGAGCGCGCCGGGCCTGAGGTCGGACAGAGCCGCCCCTTCGCGCAGGATCAGCGCGTCGCGCACGTCGGCGCGGGGAAGATAGCCCGCCAAATGCAAACCGTCGGGCAGAAAGGTCGCCACATCCTTGGCCGAATGGACCGCAAGATCGATGCGCCCGTCCAGCAGCGCTTCCTCGATCTCCTTGGTGAACAGCCCCTTGCCGCCGGCTTCGGAGAGCGCGCGATCCTGGATCGCATCGCCCGAGGTGCGGATGATCTCGATGGCGATGCTGTCCGCCGGGCGGCCCAGGGCCGCGGCCAAGGCGTCGCGCACGGCATGGGCCTGCCACAGCGCCAGCGCGCTGCCACGGGTGCCGATGGCGAGGCGGGGCGCAGGGGCGGGAGAGGAAGACGCGTTGGAAGAGGACTCGGGGGAGGACATGGGGGAGGGGTTCGTCTCTTGTGTCATTGGCGCGTACAATGATAGCCGGAATCGCAATGGCATAGAGCGGCGTGGCGGCGCAGGCCGCAGGGCCCCCGGCGCAGGGGCCGGTCTGGAGGATAAAGTGGCGGATCTGCTGGTGCTCGGCATCGAGACCACATGCGACGAAACCTCGGCGGCGGTGGTGGCGCGCTCGCCGTCCGGGGCCGGCCATGTGCTCGCGAACGTGATCCGCACCCAGGTGGAGGAGCATTCCCCCTATGGCGGCGTGGTGCCGGAGATCGCCGCCCGCGCCCATGTGGAAGTGCTCGACATCGTCATCGCCGAGGCCATGCGCGCCGCCGGGCTGAATTACGCGAACCTCGCCGCCGTCGCCGCCGCCGCCGGGCCGGGCCTGATCGGCGGGGTGATCGTCGGCCTCACCACCGCCAAGGCCATCGCCTTGTCCATCCGCCGTCCGCTGGTGGCGGTGAACCATCTGGAGGCGCATGCGCTGACCGCGCGCCTCACCGACGGCGTCGCCTTTCCCTATCTGCTGCTGCTGGTGTCGGGCGGGCACACCCAATTGCTGGCGGTGGAGGATATCGGCCGCTATCGCCGGCTCGGCACCACGCTGGACGATGCCGTGGGCGAAGCCTTCGACAAGGTGGCGAAGATGCTGAGCCTGCCCTATCCCGGCGGGCCGCAGGTGGAGCAGATGGCGCTTCTGGGCGATGCCCATCGCTTCGCCTTTCCCCGTCCCATGCTGGGGCGGCGCGAGCCGGATTTCTCCCTGTCGGGCCTGAAGACCGCCGTGCGGCTGGAGGCGGATCGCCTCGCGCCCCTGTCGGACCAGGACGTGTACGACCTGTGCGCCTCGTTCCAGGCGGCGGTGGTGGATCTGATCGCCGACCGGGTGCGTGCCGGCGCGCGGGCATTTCGCGATCTCGTCGGCTGCGGGCCGACCGCCTTGGTGGTCGCGGGCGGGGTCGGCGCGAATGGGGCGATCCGCGAGGCGCTCCAGCGCACGGCGGTGGATCTCGGCACGCGCATGGCTGTGCCGCCGCCGGAATTGTGCACCGACAATGGCGCCATGATCGCCTGGGCGGGGGCGGAGCGGCTCTCGCGCGGGCTCACCGATCCCCTGAGCATCAGCCCGCGCGCCCGCTGGCCGCTCGATCCCGCCTCCACCGGCGCCAAGGCCTGAGAGAGAGGCCTGAGAGACATGGCGCAGGCCGGATCTGATTTTTCCCGCATCGGCGTGGTCGGCGCGGGGGCCTGGGGCACGGCGCTCGCCAATGTGGCGGCCCGCGCCGGGCGGAACGTGACGCTCTACGCGCGCAATCTCGAACAGGCGGCGGACATGGAGGCGCGGCGCGAGAATGTGCGCGGCCTGCCGGGCCTTCCGCTGGAACCCGGCGTGCGCGTGACCTCCAGGCGCGCGGATCTCACCGCCTGCGATGCGCTGCTTCTGGTGGTGCCGGCGCAGGCGCTGCGGGCGGTGCTGGCGGACCTCGCCCCGTCCATCGCCGCGGGAACGCCGCTTATCTCCTGCGCCAAGGGCATCGAGCGCGGCACCGGCGCCTTCATGAGCGAGGTGATCGCCTCAGCCTTGCCGCACGGCCGCGCGGTGGTGCTCTCCGGCCCGAGCTTCGCCCATGATGTTGCCGCCGGCCTGCCCACCGCCGTGACGCTCGCCGCCGCCGATGGCGGATTGGCGCAGACGCTGGCGGACGCGCTGGGTGGTCCCACCTTCCGCCTTTATCATTCCACCGATGTGCGGGGCGTGGAGATCGGCGGGGCGGCCAAGAACGTGCTCGCCATCGCCGCCGGCATCGTCGCCGGGCGGCGGCTCGG
This sequence comes from Rhizobiales bacterium 32-66-11, assembly GCA_002304505.1. GTDB lineage: Bacteria > Pseudomonadota > Alphaproteobacteria > Rhizobiales > Xanthobacteraceae > NCEH01. Next base: position 8,053 of record NCEH01000080.1, read on the forward strand.
CGCCAGCGCGGGCGCGGCGCTCACCGCGCGGGGATTCGCCGAATTGCTGCGCTTCGGGCGTGCGTTCGGCGCGCAGGCGGAGACGCTGACCGGGCTCGCGGGCCTCGGCGACCTCATTCTCACCGCGTCCGGCCCGCAATCGCGCAATTTTGCCCTTGGCCTCGCGCTGGGCGAGGGCCGGACGAGCGAAGGCAAGCTCGCGGAAGGCGCCTATACCGCCAGCGTGCTGGTGGAGATGGCGCGGGCGCAAGGCGTGGACATGCCCATCTGTGCGGCGGTCGATGCGGTGCTGGCGGGCCGGCTCACCATCGCCGGGGCGATCGATGCGCTGATGGCCCGCCCGCAACGCTCGGAGACCGGTCGGGGATAGGCTGGAATCGGCTTCAGGGGACAATCGTCATGCGCGGGCTGGTCCCGCGCATCCACGCGGCACCGCTGGCTCCAGCCGTTCAAGGCCCGCGCGGTCGGCGCGCCGTGGATGGCCGGGACACGCCCGGCCATGACGAAGCGAAAGACGGGGAAACGGGCGTGCACCTGCTTTCAGGTGCGCCCGCACCGCCGGATGCCGCTTGGATCAGAAGCCCTTCACCACCGTGTGGCGATGTTCCATCTGCGGGGCGGCGGCGAAATAGGGGCTCACCAGCGCGCGCCATTCCTTGAAGGCGGGCGATTCGCGGAAATGGACCATGTGGTCGTCCACGCTGTCCCATTCCACCACCAGGGTATAATGGGTCGGCGTTTCGACCGAACGGTCGAGCCGCATGGCGCGGCAGCCGCGGGCGTTCTGGAACAGCGGCACGGCCTTGGTCACGCCGGCTTCGAAATCGGCTTCCTGGCCGGGCGTCACGGCGATGAGAACGGATTCGTAAACCATATTTTCCTCCCAAAAGGGAGGCGACGGTATCAGGCGACAAGCCGCGCACAACTGTCCGGCGCGGAAAAAATGCCTTCAGCCACACGCAGCGCGGGCGCGGCCTTCGGCCGGCTTGCCAATCGCCCCGCCCGCTCGCTAGAGCAGATGCTTGCGCATTCAGGCGTCTGGAGTTTCGCGATGGCCCACTGGCTCTATAAATCCGAGCCGTTCAAATGGTCGTGGGAGATGCAGGTGAAGGCCGGTGCCAAGGGCACCCATTGGGATGGCGTGCGCAACCATTCGGCCAAGCTGAACCTGCTCGCCATGAAGCTGGGCGACCAGGGATTCTTCTATCATTCCAACGAGGGCAAGGAGATCGTCGGCATCGTCGAGGTGATCCGCGAGGCCTATCCCGACCCCTCCGACCCCACGGGCAAGTTCGTGATGGTGGACCTGAAGGCGGTGAAGCCGCTGAAACACCCGGTGTCGCTCGCCACCATCAAGGGCGACCCGCGCTTTGCCGAAATGGCGCTGATCAAATTCTCCCGCCTCTCCGTGCAGCCGGTGACGGACGCGGAATGGGACATGGTGCTGGCGCTCGCGCAGGGCTGAGGGGTGGCGCCGGCAGCGGACGCGGACGGGTTTTGCTTGTGGCGGGGCCCGCCTGCGGCCAAGGTCGCCGGTGTGACCGATCCCATTTGCCCACCCGCCACCGATCCCGCCGCCCGCGATCCCGCCAGTTTCGTGCGGGCCGAGACGCGCTTGCGCCCTGTGCCCCTGGTACCCGAACTCTCCCTCCATGTGGCCGACGAGGCGGTGCCGCTCTGGCAGCGCACGGAGGAGGAGCTGGGCGCCATGGGCCTGCCGCCGCCGTTCTGGGCCTTCGCCTGGGCCGGCGGGCAGGCGCTGGCGCGCCATGTGCTGGACCATCCCGAACTGGTGAAGGGCCGGCGGGTGCTGGATTTCGCCTCCGGCTCCGGCCTTGTGGGCCTTGCCGCCGCGCGGGCGGGCGCGGCGCACGTGTCCTGCGCCGATATCGATGCCTATGCGCTCGCCGCCATCGCGCTGAATGCGCAGGCCAATGGCGTTGCGGTGGACGTGCGCGGCACCGATCTGGTCGGCACGGACGAAGGGTGGGACACGGTGCTCGCCGGCGACATCTGCTATGAGCGCGACCTTGCGGAACGCGTGTTCGCCTGGCTGGTCACGCTCTCCCGGCGCGGCGCGCTGGTGCTGATCGGCGATCCCGGCCGGTCCTATCTGCCCAAGGCGGAGCTGGAGCAGCTGGCGGAATATTCCGTGCCGGTGACGCGCGACCTGGAGGATATGGAGATCAAGCGCACCTGCGTGTGGCGCCCGCGCTGAATCGATCGCGTAGGGAGGAACCCCCTGCACTCCCCATCGTTGGCCCTGGAACCCTCAAGAGGAGAGCGCCATGGACAGCCACGAGATCTGGGAAGAAATGGCCGATCGCCATTCCTGCATGCTGATCGACCGCGACGGACCGCGCCTGCGCGCCCGCCCCATGGCGCCGGTGGCGCGGGAAGAGGACCACGCCATCTGGTTCGTCACCGATGCCCGCGCCGCGAAGGACGAGGAGATAAGCGCCGACCCGCAGGTCTGCGTCGCGTTCGCCGATCCGGGCGATCATTTCTACCTGTCGGTCTCCGGGACGGCCGAAATCGTGCGCGATCCGGCCAAGCTGAAGCAGATCTGGTCCAATGCCATGGAAGCCTATTTCCCCGGCGGGCCGGAGGATCCCAATGCGGTCCTGCTGCGCGTGCGGCCGGAGCAGGCGGAATATTGGCAGGGCGATTCCACCCTCATGACCGGGGTGAAGATGGCCGCCGCCATCATCGGCGAAAAGCGCGCGGAGCTGGGCGCGCACGCGAAGATGCCGCTCTGAAGCCAGTCCAACACCGCCGCAACGCGGTCCGGCGGTGCGGCGCCCCGCTGGTCGATCCTGTTCGGCGGTCCCGACGGGTGCCGACGGGCCCGCGCCTTGGATCGGACATTGCGCTTCAGCGCGCACCCCGCACCCCGCACCCCGCTGCACGGCTGTCTTGAAGCGATCGCATCCCCTTGCCATAGCTGAGGGCAGGGGCGTGCCGCAGGGTGAGGCGGGCCCGCCGGGGACGTGTGATGGCTGAACTGACCAAAGCGGGATTGGAGCGGGTCGCCCTCCCGGATGTGGCCCTGTTTCGGGACGCAACCGAGGTGCTGTTCGCGCTGGCGGAGGCGCGCCATCGACGCCATCCGGCCGCATGTCCTGCACCGTCACGGCACTTCGTGACGAATGCGGATGAAGCGCATCGGATCGCCCTCGGCGGACCGCAGCCCATTGTCGGCATGTCGTTGGATGACCTTCTGGACTGTGCGACGGCGGGAGACCCCCATTCCGCGGAACTGGTGGCGCTGTGCGGCGTGCATCGTGGGTTCCTGGAATTGATGGCGCGTCCCGGCCTGCGTGAGATCGCCGATCTCAAAGGCTCCCGGATCGCCATCGACACGGAGACCGGCTACGCGCGCGGCCTGCTCCATGTCTTGCGTCAGCACGGCCTTGAACGCGATCGGGATTTTGAGATCGTCTATGCGGGCGCCACGAACCTGCGCTACGAAAAGCTGATCGCGGGCGGGTTCGACGCCACCCTTCTCGGCGCGCCCTTCACGTCATTGGCCATGCAGGACGGCTATCGCTCCCTTGGCCGGATGGCGGATGCCCTTGGCGGGTATCAGGCCATCGTGCTGGTGGCCCACCGGCCGTGGCTTGCGGGCAATGCTGCGGCGGCGCAGGCGCTTCGGGCGTGCATCTGGGAGACCCTGGCGTGGGCGTGCGATGCCGCGCATCGGCCCGAGGTGCTGGACCTTCTGGCGGCTCTTCTCCCCGCCGGACACGAGGCCTGCGTTGAAGCCGTGGCGGACGACATGTTTGGCGCGCACACAGACTTCCTGCGCGATGGCGTGATGCAGCAAGCCGATGTCGATGCGGTCGTGGCCCTGTTTAATGGCTCCTCGGGGCGCGTCATTGATCCGCGCGTCTTGGCGAGCGTTCTGGCGATGCCGTGAGGGGCGGAGGTCCGTATCGGCCTCTGCCGGGCGGAAAATCAGATCGCTTTCTCCGGCTCGGGGCGTGGTCGCACCGTCGCCCGCTTTCCTTTTTACGGCGCTGTGGCGCTCACCGGCCCACCCATGCCGCGCGCGCGGCGCCGATGGCGATCATCAGCCAGCCGGCGATCATCAGGGTTCCGCCCGTGGGGGCGGTGCCCCACAGCAATTTGACCTCCATCAAGGTCCGCAGCGCCAGATCGCCGGAAAACAACAAGGTGCCGAGGCCGATGGCCGAGGCGCCAACAAGAAGGCTGATGCGGCCACGCGTCATGTTCACGCTCACACCGACCGCCGCAACCAGAGCAACGGCGCCGAAGAGCAGGAACTGCGCGGCGGTGGTCAGCGCAGCGCCGCCGGCGAGATGGGCGGCCACGGCCGAGGCGCCGACACCGGCTGCCCCGTAGAGTCCGGCGACAAAAAGCAGGGAGCGCAGCCAAAGGGTCATCGGGGCCGTCCATCAAGCGAGTAAGGCTTCTAGCGTTGACCGTGGCGGTTCGCCGGGGTCGTCCGGGCGGTTTATAGCCCGTCTCGCGTTTTGACCGCATCGGGTGTGGCGTCGCACGGTGCGCGTCGGGACGGTGAAATGGGGCATACGGGATTTACCGTTCCCGTTATCTAGAACCAAAGTATCCTTGGTCCAAAGTCTGCCCCGCCCCCGCCTTGTGAAGGGCCAAGCCGCTCACCATAATCGCGTCAAGCAATCACAAATCCGGCGCAGCGCGGCTCTCATGTGGCGCGCAAGACGCCAACGCACGAAGGGGAGGTCAGCACCATGTCCGACAACATTTATCAGGTCCCGGCCGAATGGCAGGGGCGTGCCTTCGTGGACGCCGCCGAATATGCGGCCATGTACAAGGCCTCCGTTTCCGACCCCGACGCCTTCTGGGGCGAGCACGGCAAGCGCATCCACTGGTTCGAGCCCTTTACCACGGTGAAGAACACCTCGTTCGTGCCCGGCGAGGTCTCGATCAAATGGTTCGAGGACGGCATCACCAATGTCGCCTATAATTGCGTGGATCGGCATCTGGCCGAGCGCGGCGATCAGGTGGCGATCATCTGGGAGGGCGACGACCCGTCCGAATCCCGCAACATCACCTATCGCGAACTCTCCGAGCAGGTGAACCGCTTCGCCAACGTGCTGCGCAACCGCGACGTGAAGAAGGGCGACCGCGTCACCATCTACATGCCCATGATCCCCGAGGCCGCCTATGCCATGCTGGCGTGCGCGCGGCTCGGCGCGATCCATTCGGTGGTGTTCGGCGGCTTCTCCCCCGACAGCCTCGCGGGCCGCATTTCCGATTGTGAATCGCGCTGCGTCATCACCGCCGACGAGGGCCTGCGCGGCGGCCGCAAGGTGCCGCTGAAGGCCAATGTGGATGCCGCCATCGCCCGCATCGACGGCGGGGTCGACCATGTGATCGTGGTCAAGCGCACCGGCGGCAAGGTGGACATGGAGCCGGGCCGCGACGTCTGGTATCACGAGGCCGCCGACATGGTGACCGACGAGTGCCCGATCGAGCATGTGAACGCGGAAGACCCGCTGTTCATCCTCTATACCTCGGGTTCCACCGGCAAGCCCAAGGGCGTGCTGCACACCACCGGCGGCTATCTCGTCTATGCCTCCATGACGCACCAATATGTCTTCGATTATCACGAGGGCGACGTCTATTGGTGCACGGCGGACGTCGGCTGGGTGACCGGCCATTCCTATATCGTCTATGGCCCGCTGGCGAACGGCGCGACCACCTTGATGTTCGAGGGCGTGCCCAATTATCCCAGCAACTCACGCTTCTGGGAGGTGATCGACAAGCACAAGGTCAATATCTTCTACACCGCTCCCACCGCCATCCGCGCCTTGATGCAGAGCGGCGAGGAGCCGGTGAAGAAGACCTCGCGCGCCTCCCTGCGCCTGCTCGGCTCGGTGGGCGAGCCGATCAATCCGGAAGCGTGGGAATGGTATCACCGCGTGGTGGGCGAGGGCCGCTGCCCGATCGTCGATACCTGGTGGCAGACCGAGACCGGCGGCATCCTCATCACCCCGCTGCCGGGCGCGACCGCGCTGAAGCCGGGTTCGGCCACCAATCCCTTCTTCGGCGTCCAGCCCCAGGTGGTGGATGCGGAAGGCCATGTGCTGGAGGGGGCCTGCGAGGGCAATCTGGTGATCGCCGATAGCTGGCCCGGGCAGATGCGCACCGTCTATGGCGACCATGAGCGCTTCGAGCAGACCTATTTCTCCACCTATCCCGGCAAGTATTTCACCGGCGACGGCTGCCGGCGCGATGCCGATGGCTATTATTGGATCACCGGCCGCGTGGACGACGTGATCAACGTGTCCGGCCACCGCATGGGCACGGCGGAAGTGGAAAGCGCCCTGGTCGCCCATCCCAAGGTGTCCGAGGCGGCGGTGGTGGGCTTCCCCCACGATATCAAGGGCCAGGGCATCTATGCCTATGTCACCTTGATGGACGGGGAAGTGCCGAGCGAGGAGTTGCGCAAGGAACTGGTGAATTGGGTGCGCCGCGAGATCGGCCCCATCGCTTCGCCGGACCTGATCCAGTTCGCGCCCGGACTGCCGAAGACCCGCTCCGGCAAGATCATGCGCCGCATCCTGCGCAAGATCGCCGAGGACCAGTTCGAGAGCCTGGGCGACACCTCGACGCTTGCCGATCCCGGTGTGGTGGACGATCTGGTGCACAATCGCCAGAACAAGCGCACGGCCGCCTGACACCCTTCCGCACCTGCGATTTGCGAAATGCCCGGGCTTGGCCCGGGCATTTTCGTTTGTGCCGGCGATTTGACGGGACGGGGTGTTTGCCCCGGCGGAAGCGTGTGCTACATAACACCACGTGAAATTACACATTTCACACAAAATATAAGTTTTATGGAGAGCCCCATGCTGACGCGCCGCGCGTTCCTGCCTCTCGCCCTGGCCGCGACTTTCGCGCCCGGCGTCGCCTTCGCCCAGCAGCCGGGGCCGAACTCGATCCTGAACGTCTCTTACGACATCGGCCGCGAGCTGTTCACGGCGGAGAATGCCGAGTTCGTGCCGTTCTGGAAGCAGAAGACCGGGCAGGACCTGACCGTCAACCAGAGCCACGCCGGCTCCTCCCGCCAGGCGCGGGCGATCCTGGAAGGGCTGGAAGCGGACGTGGTGACCTTCAACCAGGTGCTGGACGTGGAGGTGCTCGCCAAGGCCGGCTATGTGGCCAAGGACTGGCAGAAGAAATTCCCCAACAACGCCTCGCCCTATTATTCCTTCCCGGCGTTTTTGGTGCGCGACGGCAATCCGAAGAACATCAAGGATTGGAACGATCTCGTCCGCGACGACGTGAAGGTGATCTTCCCCAATCCCAAGACCTCGGGCAATGCGCGCTACACGTATCTCGCGGCCTATGCCTATGCGCTGGAGCAGAACAAGGGCGACACCGCCAAGGCGGACGCCTTCGTGAAGAAGCTACTCGCCAACGTGCCGGTGTTCGACACCGGCGGACGCGGCGCCACCACCACCTTCGTGGAACGCGAGACCGGCGACGTGCTGGTGACTTTCGAGGCCGAGACCCGCGCCATCGAGGGGCTCTACAAGGACAAGAAGCTGAAGACCATCGTGCCCTCCGTGAGCCTGCTGGCGGAATTCCCGGTCGCGGTCGTGGACAAGGTGGTGGACAAGCGCGGCTCGCGCCCCGCCGCCACCGCCTATCTCGAATTCCTCTATTCGCCCGCCGGCCAGACGGTGGCGGCGAAGGCGCGGCGGCTGGGAAAAGGCGAATGCGGACCAGTTCGTCTCCGGCGGCAAGCTGGACCAGGTGTTCGGCGCCCGCTGAGCCTCCTTTTTGCGATGCATGCGAAGGGCCGCCCTGTCCGGGGCGGCCCTTTTGCTTTGCGCGGGGGAGGTGCGACACGCGCTGTCGGATTCGCGCCGCGGGTGGCGCGCCTGTGTCGCAATCGGCCGCACACGGGCCGGCGCGCGGGGCCGAACCCTGTCCGCAAACCGTTGCGAATGAGCGCATTTCCAAACCGGCGCCGGCGGCACGCTCCTTGAAAGGCGAAGGGATATTCCGCACAGGGGTCCCAGCACCGCCATGACCGACACCGAAGTCGCGCCGACCGAAGCCCTTTCCCTCAGCGACGTGCCGCAGGTCTATCGCCGCCACGCCGGGACATCCGCGCGGCAGCTGCGCCAATTCCGGCGCCAAGCCGCTGTGGGATCGCCTGGGCCAGAAGATCGAGGCGACGGGCCAGCGCGACATCGCCATGACGGCGTCCGGCTGCCTGAGCTTCTGTGCCGCCGGGCCGCTGATGGTGGTCTATCCCGAAGGCGTCTGGTACGCGCCCAAGAGCGTCGAGGATGTGGACGAGATCGTCGAGACCCATCTGGTGGGCGGCGCGCTGGTGGAGCGGCTGATCATCGTGCCGCGGGTCTGAACCAAAAAGCTGGGCGCCAAAAAAAAGCCGGGCACATGGCCCGGCTTTTTCTCCGCGAGGGTTTTTGCGGCAAGGCCGATCAGGCGGTCGCCTTGTCCAGTTCGGCGAGGAGCGCGTCGCCCATTTCCTCGGTGCCGATGATGGCGGCGCCGGGGGTGCGGATGTCGCTGGTGCGCTTGCCCGAGGCCAGCACGCCGGCGATCGCCGCTTCGATCTGGTCGGCCACCGGGCCGAGGCCGAACGAATAGCGCAGCGCCATGGCGAGCGAACCGACCATGGCGATGGGATTGGCGATGCCGCGCCCGGCGATATCCGGCGCCGAGCCGTGCACCGGCTCATAGAGCGCCGCGCGCTTGCCGGTGACAGGGTCCGCCGCACCGAGCGAGGCCGAGGGCAGCATGCCCAGCGAGCCGGTGAGCATGGCGGCGATGTCGGAGAGCACGTCGCCGAACAGATTGTCGGTCACGATCACGTCGAACTGCTTGGGCCAGCGCACCAATTGCATGGCGAGCGAATCCGCCAGCTGGTGCTCCAGCTCCACGTCGGCATAATCCTTGGCGTGCAAGGCGGTGATGGTCTCTTTCCACAGCACGCCGGAGCGCATCACATTGTGCTTCTCGCAGGAGGTCACCTTGTTGCGGCGGGTGCGCGCCAGCTCGAACGCCACGCGCCCGATGCGGTCGATCTCATAGGTGTCGTACACCTGGGTATCGATGGCGCGGCGCTGGCCGTTGCCGAGGTCGAGAATGGTCTTGGGCTCGCCGAAATAGACGCCGCCGGTCAATTCCCGCACGATCAGGATGTCGAGCCCTTCCACCACTTCGCGCTTGAGCGAGGAGGCGTCCGCCAGTGCGGGATAGCACAAGGCCGGGCGCAGATTGGCAAACAGGGCCAGATCCTTGCGCAGGCGCAGCAGGCCGGCTTCCGGGCGCGCCTCATAGGGCACGTTCGCCCATTTCGGGCCGCCCACCGCGCCGAGCAGAATGGCGTCCGCCGCCTTCGCCTTTTCCATCGCGCCGTCGGAAATGGCGACGCCGTGCGCGTCATAGGCGCAGCCGCCCACCAGATCCTCTTCCACCGCGAAGGACACGAGGCCCTTGGCGTCGAGCCAGGAAATCAGGCGCTTCACCTGCGCCATGACTTCCGGGCCGATGCCGTCGCCGGGGAGAAGAAGAAGCTTGTGCGTGGCCATGAGTCGTTTCCTGCGGTTGAAAACCCTGCTCTTCAGCGTGGTTGGGCGGTGCGTGTTTGGCGCGGAGTGCTAATGCCTTCCGCCGTGCAAGACAAGCTTGGCGTTATGTTCTGGCATGTTGTCGACCAGCCCGCGTGGCGATCCAGGCACCGCCCACGATGAGCAGGCAGGCCAGCGCGAGGGGCCATCTCGCGGTCGCAAAGCCGGTCGCCACCAGCAGCAGGGTGGAGAGCACCGGCGCGGCATAGGAGGCGACGCCGAGCAAGCCCACGTCGCCGCGCTTCATGCCAATGTCCCAGGCATAAAAGGCGATGCCCACCGGGCCGATGCCGAGCGCGATCACCGCCGCCCATTGGATCGCCCCGGCCGGCCAGACGGTCTCTTCCCAGGCGAGGTGGCAGAGGCCCGCCAATATGGCCGTGGCGAGGCAGAAGCCGGAGACGGCCTGCGTCGGCACATCGGCGAACCGCGCCGCGCTCACCGAATAGATCGCCCAAATGAAGGCGCAGGCGAGCGCGGCGAGATAGCCCGGCAAGAAGCGCGCCTCGAAGCCGGAAAAGCCGCCCTTTCCCGCCAGCAGCACGATGGTGCCGGCAAGGCCGAGCAGGGCGCCGAGCACATGGGTCCGCTTCAGGCCTGCGCCCGGCAGCATCGCCGCGAGCAGAACGATCAGCAGCGGCCAGAGATAGGCGATCAGCCCAGCCTCGGCGGGCGGGGCGAGCTTGAGGGCGGAGAAATACATGAAATGATAGCCGAACAGACCGCCCACCCCGTGCAGCCAGGCGGCGGGCCGCTGGCGCAGGACGCGCAGGCCCGGTCCGCGCAGGGCGGCGATCAGGCCCACCAGTCCGCCGATGGCGAAGGTGAGCGCGGTGAGCAGGAACGGCGGCACCGCGCCCGTGGCGGCGGTGGAGAGCGCCAGCGTCGACCACAGGGCAATCGCGACAAGGCCGATGCGGGTGGCGCGGCGGGAGGGAGAGGGAGAGGGAAGGGGCAATGTGCGGTGGGAAAGCGGCGGTTCGGATTCATCCGCCTGCAACTTCGCCCGAAATGGCGGCGTCATCCGCCGCAAAGCCGCGGTGAAGCGGCCTTGATCCGCTGTTCGTCTGCGCTAAGCCATTGTTTCACGTGAAACATTTTCGGAAGACTGAGGGCTTGCGGGGGCTTCTGCGGGCGAAGGGATCGACCCGCAGAAGCGAGATTTACCCGTGAAAAGGCAAAGGCGGCAAGCGCCTTGCACCCCTCAGCAGATATATTGCGCGCCGTTGGCGGTCAGCGTCGAGCCGGTGATGAAGCCGGCATCGTCGGCGGCCAGGAACACCACGCAGCGGGCGATATCCTCCGGCTCGCCCAGGCGTCCGACCGGGATGGTCGCGACGATCTTCTCCAGCGCATCGGCGGGGACCGCGCGCACCATTTCGGTGGCGATATAGCCCGGCGCGATGGCGTTGACGGTGACGCCGACCTTGGCGCCTTCCTGCGCCAGCGCCTTCACGAAGCCGATCTCGCCGGCCTTGGCGGCGGAATAATTGGTCTGGCCGAACTGGCCCTTCTGCCCGTTGATGGACGAGATGCAGACGACGCGGCCGAACTTGCGCGCGCGCATGCCCTCGATGACCTGACGGGTCATGTTGAACAGGCTGTTGAGATTGGTATTGATGACGGCGTTCCACTGCTCGAACGTCATGCGGTGCAACTGCCCGTCGCGGGTGATGCCGGCATTGTTCACCAGCACGTCCACCGGGCCGACCTCGGCCTCCACCTTGGCAACGCCGGCCTTGCAGGCCTCGAAATCGGAGACGTCCCATTTGAAGGCGGGAATGCCGGTCTTGGCGGTGAAAGCCTCGGCTGCCGCATCATTGCCGGCATAATTGGCTGCCACCTGATAGCCCGCCGCCTTGAGGGCGATGGAGATCGCTTCGCCGATCCCGCGGGTTCCCCCAGTCACCAGTGCGACACGCGCCATGTTCGTCTCCCTCTTCGTTCGTCTTCTGCCGAGGCCGCGTTGGTGCAGCCTTTCTCATACCTGCCGGGCCACGGCTGAGCCGCGCGCCGACCGTTCGCATATTGCCCCGCTTCGTTCGAGTATTTCCGCCGCGTCCTGCTGCCGCGCCGGAAACCGGGATCGAATCGGTGCAATCTTTCCTTACGCCGGCAACCGTGACCGATGAAAGGAAGAGGAGCTATCCCCTTAGCGATGATCGTTTCCGCTCGGTTTGATTCATCCCAAGGGAATTCGCTTTAGGCGGGAAAAAATCCGCCCTGCAACGGGGCCGGCGGGATCATGATAACGAAAACGCCCGGACACAGGTCCGGGCGTCGTCGCACTCAAGGGGGCGGCCGGCGGTCTTTCACCGGCCGCGCACAGCCGCTCAGTCGCGGGCGATGCACATGGCGATGCCCATGCCGCCGCCGATGCATAAGGTGGCGAGGCCCTTCTTGGCGTCGCGCTTTTCCATCTCGTGCAGCAAGGTCACCAGGATGCGGGCGCCCGAGGCGCCGATGGGATGGCCGATGGCGATGGCGCCACCGTTCACGTTCACCTTGCTGGTGTCCCAGCCGAGTTCCTTGTTGACCGCGATGGCCTGGGCGGCGAACGCCTCATTGGCCTCGATCAGGTCGAGGTCGTCCACGGTCCAGCCGGCCTTTTCGAGCGCGGCCTTGGAGGCGGGAATGGGACCCGTGCCCATCACCTTGGGGTCGACGCCGGCCTGGGCCCAGGAGACGATGCGCGCGAGCGGCTTCTTGCCCTCGGCGGCGGCGCGGCTGGCGCTCATGAGCACCACGGCGGCGGCGCCGTCATTGATGCCGGAGGCGTTGCCGGCGGTCACCGTGCCGTCCTTTTCGAACGCCGGCTTCAGTTTCGCCATGGCGTCCAGGGTGGCGCCGTGGCGGGGATATTCGTCGGTGTCCACCACAACGTCGCCCTTGCGGGTGGAGATGGTGACCGGGACGATCTCCTCCTTGAAGCGGCCGGCCTTCTGGGCGGCTTCCGCCTTGTTCTGGGAGGCGACGGCGAAGGTGTCCTGGTCGGCGCGGGTGATCTGATACTGGCGCGCCACGTTCTCGGCGGTGTTGCCCATGTGATAGCCGTTGAAGGCGTCCCACAGGCCGTCCTTGATCATGGTGTCCACGAAGCCGAGGTCGCCCATGCGGGTGCCGTTGCGCACGTGCGCGGCATGGTTCGACAGGCTCATGGATTCCTGGCCGCCGGCCACGACGATGTCGCTGTCGCCGGTCTGAATGGCCTGGAAGCCCAGCGCCACCGAGCGCAGGCCCGAACCGCAGACCTGGTTGATCTCCCAGGCCGGGCTTTCGATCGGCACACCGGCCGCGATGGAGGCTTGGCGCGCCGGGTTCTGGCCCTGCGCCGCGGTCAGGACCTGGCCGAGAATCACTTCGCTGACCTGGGCGGACGGGACGCCGGCGCGTTCCAGCGCCGCCTTGATGACGATCGCGCCCAATTGATGGGCGGGAAGGGTGCTCAGCGCACCGTTGAACGAGCCGACCGGGGTCCGGGCGGCTCCGACGATGACGACGTCGTCTGGCATGATGGTCTCCTGCGGGCGGGCGGCTTTTGCGCCGCACTCGGATGCCGCGCATCGTGGTTTCGCGCGCCCGCCCGTGTCAATGACCCATGTCGTCGTACGGCACTGCGCAAATACGAAACAGGCCCAAATGTTGCGCACTATTTGCGCAGCAAATTCGACGCCCGCGCTGCACAAAAGGGTGGCACAACCCTCGGAAACGACTTAACCTCATGGCAGTTGAGGAAACGGATGACCGGACAATGGCCAAGACGCAAGAGCCAGTCACCATCAAGAAATACGCCAATCGCCGTTTGTATAATACGGGCACAAGCACGTATGTGACGCTCGAAGACCTCGCCACCATGGTGAAGGAAGGCGAGGATTTCGTCGTATACGATGCGAAGAATGGGGACGACATCACCCATTCGGTGCTGACGCAGATCATCTTCGAGCAGGAAAACAAGGGGCAGAACCTTCTGCCCATCGCATTCCTGCGCCAGATCATCCGCTTCTACGGCGACAGCATGCAGATGATGGTGCCTCGCTACCTGGAAATGTCGATCGACAGCTTCACGAAGGAACAGGGCAAGTTTCGCGACCAGTACGCGAAGACGCTGACCAATTCGCCGCTCACCGGCTCGCCTTTGCCGGGCACGCCGTTCGGCGGATTTGATGAGCATGTGCGGCGGAACATGGAAATGTTCGAGCGCGCCTTCAACATCTTCCTGCCCTTCCCGAAGGGGGAGGCCGGCGAGCCGCCGGCGCCCGCCGCTCCGGCCGCGCCCGAGAGCGCCGCGGACGATCTGGAAGCCCTGAAGCGGCAGATGCTGGACATGCAGCAGAAGCTGGAAAAGTTGGTGTCCAAGCCGGACACGTCCGGCAATTCCTGAAACCCCGGATACGTCCGGCAATTCCTGAAACCGACGCCGGCATGGCCGCAGGGCTGTGCCGGCCTTGAGCGTAGACGCGGTCGCGCCCCCAGAGGGAGCGATCCCGGCCCGGAGGCGTTTGCCCTCCCTGCCGCCAGCATTTCCCGCCCGCCTGCATGCCCGGATGGCGTCGCAATTCCAAGCGATGTCCAGGGAGCGGAGGCGCCGCCGGTTCGCCTCTGCTGATTTGGCAGCCCCCGTCACCAGCCCCCTCACCGAACGGTCGCGTCACCAGAAGGTGGAGACCGCCATCGGTTTCGCCAGGCCCGTGAGCGCGCCTTGGATGAGGTCGCAGCCGGCGGCGGTCAACATACCCGCCGTATCCTCGTCCTGAACCCATTCCGCGACGGTCGTGATGCCCAGCTGGCGCGCGAGCTGGATCAGGGCTTCGACGAACGCCCGATCGTCCGCGGATTGCGCCATATGCATGATGAAGCTGCCATCGATCTTCACCATGTCGACGCCGAGGCTGCGCAGGTTTCGGAACGAAGTGGAGCCGGCGCCGAAATCGTCGATGGCGACCTTCGCCCCGGTCGAGCGGGCCAGTTCCACGAAAGTGCGGGCGGCATTGAGATCGTGGACCGCGACCGATTCCGTCAGTTCCAGCACCAGCCGGGCGCCGACGTCGGGGGTCACTTCGGCTGCGAACAGGCGCATCCATTCCCGATCGGCGATGGAGGAGGGCGAGACATTCACCGACAGGTGCAGGTCGGGGGCCTCGCGCATCGCCGCCACCACCAGCCGCAGCACGCGCCGGTCGAGCACGCCCATCAGGCCCAGCGCCTCGGCGGTCGCAATGATGCTGCCGGTCTCGTGGGGATTGTCGTTCGGGCCGGGCGAAATGCGCGCGAGGGCCTCGTAGAAGACCACCGCCCGCGATTGCGCATTGGCCACCGGTTGGAGGGCGATGGTCACGCGCTTCTCGTTCAGCGCCTTGACGATGTCTTCGGCGATTTTCAGATTGGTCCGGCGGCGCCCGTCGCGGACCGCGTCGCGCTCATAGATATGGACCGAGCCGCGCTCGCGCTTCTTGGCGCGCTCGTGCGCTTCCTGTGCGCGCGCCACCATATGCGCGCCGGTTATGGCGCGCAGCGGCGCCACGGCCGCGCCGATGGTGACGCTGACGGGTATGGGCCCCGCGCTGGTATCGACCGGCGTATCGCGCACATGAGCAATCAGGGCCTCGCAGAGGTCCAGGAGCGTCTGCGGATCGATGCCGCGCGCGAGCAGGGCGAACTTGTTGCCGGAGAAGCGCGCGAGCACATCCGATCCGCGCACCCGCGTGCGCAGCCGCGCGGCCACCTGGCCGATGGTCTGGTCCGCGATCTCGAAGCCGAAGCTGTCGTTCATGCGGCCGAGATAATCGATGCCGATCAGGATCAGCGCCCAATTGGTATGGGTGGTTTCGACCGCCTTGATATGATCGGAAAGGATATCCATCAGGCGGCTGCGGGTCACGAGCCCGGTCAGCGGGTCGATATGGCCGCCGTGGAGGGCATGCGTGCTCTTGGGCACCTCGCCGATGACGTGGAGCGTGCCGAGCGCGTGGCTCGGTCGTCCGTCCGGTCCGCCGAACCAGCGGCCGTTGTCCACCACCCAGATCAGCCGGCCTTCCGGACTGGAGCCGAGCTGGAGCTGATAGGAGGAATCATAAGGCGCGCCGTCTCCGACCTCGCGGAACGGCGCGTGCAGCAGGGACTTGCGGCCCGTGGCGGCGCCCGCAGCGGCGCGGCAGTATTCGTCGAAGACGCGGCCGGTGGAAAATAGACGTACGGCTTCGCCACCAAGAATTTTGGTTGCGTTTTCGCTCCAGAGTATCTCGTCAGTTGCAATGTCCCAGCGATAGCCAACGCATTCGAGGGCACTCATGAAACCAATGATATCGGAAGGAGCGGGTCCCAGGCCGGCGGAACCATTCTCCCCGTTGCAGGACATCCCGGCGTCGTCGTCTTGTCCTGCCACGGTTGCCCACCTCTGCCTGGCCGAACCCTCAAGGGTTGCTCTGCTCAGGTCAACCCCGCGATCACCTAACCGTGTCCGGTGACTATCACACGACACTTTTCAGTTTGCGCGCGGCTCGACGCTGAAATCACGCTGCGCGACGCGCACCGAAACGGAAAACCCAGCCGCCACGTCCAGCAGCATGATGCATAGCAGAAGCGCGAAAACCGAAGTTCCTGCCTGCGGCACCAGCAAAAATTCGACCACGCCGCCGACAAACACCAGCATCGAGAGCATGTGGTCCACTAAAGAGCGGGAAGAGACTCGGGTGGACTTGAGGATCTCGAAAAACAGGATGAACAGGCTGAATGCGATAAATGCGTCCGCGATGGTGATCTGCCAGACCGCGCCTGACATCATCGCGAACGCGCCGAGGGTGGCGTGCCAATCCAGGCCGGGAGTCAGGAAGCAGAAGATGTTGTAGATGGCGAGTGGAACAATCAGCAGCGGAATCGGCGTCAGCATTGCTTGTTCCTCCCCCCGGCGTCACCGGGCGTGGAAAATGCACTGGCCCGGCTGAGTTGGATGGGTCGCATATTCCCACGGAAATGTCACCGTCCTCGCCATGTGCGAATGCGACTTCTGTGCCCGATCAAAGACTTGGCTAAGAATGGCTTGCAATCGCCAAGCGCAGGGCGCGGATCGCGGCTGACGGTGGCGGGGTGACCCGCGCTTGCGGCCTTCGCCGCCAAATGTCGCATCCGCGTGCTTTTTGCGTCGTCCAAGCGCGTGTTGCGTCGTCCAAACGCGTGGCGACCGGAGGCGATCCCCTCTAAGCGGGGCGTCCTGCCGGTGCGGCGCGCTGGATCCGCCGCGCGTGCCGCCTGTGCGGTGCACCCTCTTGCGTGCGGTGCGCCCTCTTGGGGCAGGCCGTGCCGTCTGCGCAGGCCTTGCGTCGAGGCGGCGCCCGCGGGGTCGCGCGCGCCAGCCTAGAGCGTGCTCAGGCTTCGGCCTTGGGCTTCAGGATCTGACGGCCGCGATACATGCCGGTCTTCGGGTCGAGGTGATGCGGGCGACGCAGTTCGCCGGAATCCTTATCCTCGACATAGGTCGGCTGCTTCAGCGCATCGGCCGAGCGACGCATACCGCGGCGGGACGGCGAGGTTTTTCTCTTAGGGACGGCCATGTCCAAACTCCGGGAAAACGACCAAACTCATTGCGCCTGCGGCGAAGGTCCGCGCAGGCTAGCGAAACCAAAATCTCGATTGGAGGGGCGCCTTATACAGGTTTGCGCGACGGAGCGAAAGGCCCCCGCCGGCAAATTCTGGTGCGTGCGATTTCCTCGCATTTGGCACGCCCGTGCCGCACGAATGCCCACTTGCCACGCGAAGGGACCTGGGCGAGGGTGCGCGCCGCTTCGGGCACCCGCAAGAATTTAAGGACCTCGGACATGATGCGTTCCGCTCCTACCGCCGCAATGGCGCTCGCGCTGACGGCCTTCGCCTTTGGCGGCGCGGCCTCGGCCCAGACGCCGGCCCCGGCGCCCGCCGCTGCTGCCGCCGCTCCTGCGGTCGCCGCCGGGACGCCCGCCGGCGACGCGATCGTGGCGACCGTCAACGGCACGCCCATCCGCGCCAGCGAAGTGGCCATTGCCGAGGAAGACATCGGCCCCGGCCTGCCCCAGGTCCAGGGCGCGGCGCGGCGCGAATATGTGCTGTCCTTCCTTACCGACATGACCCTGCTTGCCAAGGCCGCCGAGGCGCAGAAGCTGGACCAGACCGAAGACTTCAAGCTGCGCATGGATTATTCGCGCACCAAGGCCCTGATGGAAGCGCTGATGGGCGCCGAGGCCAAGAAGGCCGTGACGGAAGAGGCCAAGAAGGCGACCTACGAAGAGTTCGTGAAGGCCAGCAAGCCGGAAATCGAAGTGCGCGCCCGCCACATTCTGGTGGATAGCGAGGCCAAGGCCAAGGAAATCGCCGCCAAGGCCAAGGCCGGCGAGGACTTTGCCAAGCTCGCCAAGGAAAACTCCAAGGACAGCGCGGAAGACGGCGGCGACCTTGGCTATTTCACCAAGGAACAGATGGTGCCGGAATTCGCCGACGCCGCGTTTAAGCTCGAAAAGGGCCAGATCTCCGACCCGGTGAAGAGCCAGTTCGGCTGGCACGTCATCAAGCTGGAAGACAAGCGCACCAAGCCCGTGCCGACCTATGACCAGGTCTCCGACCAGATCGACCAGTATCTGATCCGCAAGGCCCAGGGCGATCTCGTCACCAAGCTGCGCGCCGAGGCGAAGATCGAGCGTGCGGCGCCGCCGGCCGGTGCTGCGCCTGCCCCCGCGGGTGCTGCGCCTGCCGCGCCCGCGACGCCTGCCCCTGCGACGCCTGCCCCCGCCGCCAAGTGAGGGGTGGCCGGGATCGCCCGGCGGTTTTCCTGAATATGAATGGCGCGCCGTCCGGATCTTCCGGGCGGCGTTTTCTTTGTGTTGTAGCGGTTTAAGACGGGGCGAGCCCGCTCAGGCCGGGATCCCGAGCGCCTTGCGCAAGGCAAGGCTGCGCGCCGTGCGCTCGGCTGCGGCGAGGGGCGCGCGCGTGCCGTGTCCGAACACCGGGCCGGGCCAGGCCGCATCCCCGGGGTTGCGGCCGACCACATGCACGTGAAGCTGCGACACCACATTTCCCAGCGCCGCCACATTCAGCTTGGCGCAGCCGCTGATGGCCTTGAGCGCAGCGCTGGCGGCGGAAATCTCGTCCATCAGGGTGCGCCGATCCTCCGGCGGCAGGTCGATGATCTCGCTCGCGCCCGCGCGGCGGGGCACGAGAACGAGCCAGGGGAAGCGGGAATCGTCGACCAAGCGAACGTGGCACAGCGGGAGATCCCCGAGGGCGGGGCCGTCGGAGGCGAGCCGGGGATCGATATGGAAGAGGGATCTGGACATGACCCCACTTGAGCTTGCGCCTTCGCGAAGGGCAAGCGATCAGGAGATGTGCACGAAAAGGTGAACAGCCCCAGCCCCGTCGGCCGGTCGTGCGCGGTCGGAGAGATCGGCGCCGGCGTCCGAGGGGCGTCATCCGCAAGAAAGAGAGCCGGCGCGCTTGCCAAGCGGCGCGTGGCCGACGATATAGGGCCCGGGAGGTTGGCGGTGGACGAGCCACTCGCCAACCGGGTCAGGTCCGGAAGGAAGCAGCCCCAACGAGACCGTCTCGGGTTGCCGATCAGCCTCCCACCTTTTCTTTGCATCGCCTGAAGTCCCGCGCCGCCGGGTGCCGCATGGCACCGGCCCGCCGGTCCGGGTGGGGAGGCGCCTATGTGGGCCATCGCGGTCATCCTGCTGAACGCCCTGTCTGGCCCCGAGGCCCATGTGGTCACCAAGGCGGGTCTCTTCACGAGCGAGGACAGCTGCAAGGCCGGGTTGGCCGCCGGCGTGCCGGCGCGGCTGGAGGGCGAGGCGGTCCAGCAATTCAAGGACGGCTATCGCCGTTTTGTCTGCGTGCGGGTGGGCGGGGCCGATCTGTTTCAGCGGGCGAAATGAGTTTTGGTCGCCTCCGGGGCGGCCAAAACGCCCGCCGGAGGCGCCGGAAACCCTATGGTTTCCGCAAAATGTTTCACGTGAAACAATGGCTTAGCGCGGACGAACAGCGGTTTCCTGGGTCTTCTCCGCGCCTCTCCGCCCGATGACATCGCCAATTCGGGCGAACGTTCGTCTAGAAATATCCGCCGCATCCCAGGCTGGGGGCGAACCGGCGCCGCGTGCCAAAAATCGCTGCGCCGGCCGCCCGGAATGGTATGAAGAGGCATGAGCGCGGATCTTCCTGACGAAACCCCCGGCTTCGACCTCGGCGCCCCCCCTGCGACGGCCGCCGCGACGCCCTATCGCGTGCTGGCGCGCAAATACCGGCCGCAGAATTTCACGGACCTGATCGGCCAGGAGGCCATGGTCCGCACGCTCTCGAACGCCTTCGCCTCGGGCCGCATCGCCCAGGCCTATATCCTCACCGGCGTGCGCGGGGTGGGCAAGACCACCACCGCCCGCATCCTCGCCCGCGCGCTCAATTACGAGCCCATGGAGGGCGGCGGCGGGCCGAGCCTGGATCTCTCGGTGATGGGCCGGCATTGCCGCGACATCATCGAATCGCGCCATGTGGACGTGATGGAGATGGACGCCGCGTCCAACACCTCCATCAACGACATCCGCGAGATCATCGAGGGCTCGCGCTACCGCCCGGCCATGGCGCGGTACAAGGTCTACATCATCGACGAAGTGCACATGCTCTCCACGGCGGCCTTCAACGGCCTGCTGAAGACGCTGGAGGAGCCGCCGGAGCATGTGAAATTCGTGTTCGCCACCACCGAAATCCGCAAGGTGGTGGAAGCCGGCGTCCTCGCCGCCCATATCGCCGGCATCTGCGCCAAGGAAAATGTGACGGTTGAGGCGGAAGCGCTCTCCACCATCGCCCGCGCCGCCGAAGGCTCGGTGCGCGATGCGCTCTCCCTGCTGGACCAGGCGATCGCCCATGGCGGCGGCAGCGTGGGCGCGGAAGAGGTGCGCCGGCTGCTGGGCCTTGCCGACCGGGCGCGGGTGATCGACCTGTTCGAGGCGCTGATGAAGGGCGATGTGGCGCGCGCCCTCGCCGAATTCCGCGATCAATATGACGGCGGTGCCGACGCGGCCGTGATCCTTACCGATCTCGCCGAATTCACCCATCTCGTGACCCGCCTGAAGATCGTGCCCGAAAGTGCGGACGATGCCGCGCTGGTGGAAGCCGAGCGCATGCGCGGCGTGGAGATGGGGCAGGCCCTCTCCATGCGGGTGCTGTCGCGCACCTGGCAGATGCTCTCGAAGGGCATCACCGAGGTGCAGCAGGCGGCCAAGCCCGCACAGGCGGCGGAAATGGTGCTGGTGCGCCTCGGCTATGCCGCCGACCTGCCGACCCCGGACGAGGCGCTGCGCCGGCTGAAGGATATGCCAAGCGCGGAAGGCGCCGCACCCGCGCTCTCCGGCGGCAGCGGCGGGGGCAATGGGGGAAGCGGCGGGGGAGGCTCGCGCCTTGCGCTCGCGCCGCGTGCCGAGCGCATGGTCGAGACCCAAGCCGAGCGCATGGCGGCGCCCGCGCCCGCCCGCGCCGCGGCCCAGCCGCAGGAGGGCCCGGTTCTGGCCTCGTTGCAGGACGTGGTGGCGCTGGCGAGCGCCCGGCGCGACCTGCTGCTGAAGCACGCGGTCGAGACCCAGGTGCGCCTCGTGCATCTCGAAGAGGGGCGCATCGAGTTCGCTTTGGTGCCGGACGGCAATCCGAATCTCGTGCAGGACCTCTCGCGCAAGCTCACCGAATGGACCGGCCGGCGCTGGCTGGTCTCGCTCACCTCCCGCGCGCCCGGCGCGCCGACCTTGGCGGAGACCGCCCACGCGGTGCGCCAGGAGCGCGAAGAGGGGATTAGGGCCGATCCGCTGGTCTCGGCCGTGCTGTCGCGGTTTCCTGGCGCGCAGATCGTCGACGTGCGCACCCGCGAGGACATCGCCGAGATCGGCCTCGCGCCGGCGGACGAGGATGCTTATATGGGCACGGGTCTCGACGACGAGACCGAGACCTGATCCCCGACCCCGGCACGGAGAGACCTGATGCGCGACCTCATGGGCATGATGAAGCAGGCGAAAGAGCTTCAGGAGCGCATGCAGCAGATGCAGCAGGAGATGGAGAGCACCGAGGTGGAGGGTGCCTCCGGCGGTGGCCTCGTCACCGTGCGCATGACGGTGAAGGGCGATACCAAGGCGGTGCGCATCGATCCGAGCCTGCTCAAGGCCGATGAAGGCGAGATCCTGGAGGATCTCATGGTCGCCGCGCTCACCGATGCCCGCCACAAGGCGGAAAAAATCATGCAGGAAAAGATGAAGTCCATGACCGGCGGGCTCGCTTTGCCGCCGGGCCTGAACCTGTTCTGACGCTCGCGTGCCGCCGGCACCGACTAAAGCGGGTCTTCCGGCGGTGCGCCCCAGAACGCGGCGGCGCCCGGCGGAAGGGTGTCCAGCACGGCACTGAGGGCCGCCGGGTCGGTTGCGCGGCGCAGCGCGGCCGCGACATCGCCGATGCAGGTCTCGGGCGCGAAATTATGGTGCGGGCGCAGGCCCTGGGCCTCGTGCGTCAGGCTGGCGCGGTCGGCAAAAGGCAGGGGTGGGCGCGACAGATCCCAGTCGGACACGAAGATCGCCCGCAGCACCGGCGGCAGCACCTGGGCGAAGCGGATCGCGTCAGCGGGCGAGAGGCGCGCGCGGAAGGTGCGCAGCACCCCTTCTACCATGGTGTAGGTCTGGTTTCGGGTGGCGAGGCCGGCGGTGTCGCGCGCATCGGCCAGGAAGCGTTCGAAATCTTCGCTCGCGTGCTGGATGGCCATGGGGATGGGCATGCGGCCCCGCCCGTCAGCGCCGCCGCACCGGGGGGCGGACCGGCGGCTCCAGCTTGTCCCGGCGCAAGGTGTCGAGCGCGCCCAGCGTCGCCTCGAGCCGGCCGGCGAACACGGCGCGCAATTGCACGGCGGCTTCCGGGAAGCCCTCCAGCACCCGCAGGAAGGTGGCGCGGGGAATGCGCAGCAGGGTGGAGGCCTCCAGCGCCCGCGCCGTGGCGGGGCGGGGCAAAGCGATGAGAAGGGCGCTCTCGCCCACCAGCGCGCCCGGGAGCACCTCGCACAGCACGCGGGGGCGCGCGCCCTGCTCCTCCACCATCTCCAGGCGTCCGGAGGTCAGCACATAGCCGGCATCCGCCAGGTCGCCTTCCCGGAACAGGATGTCGCCGGCGGAAAGGCGCAGCTGGTCGGCGCTGATGGCAAGCGTGCGCAGGGCATCCGGCGTGAGCATGTCGAACGTGGGGACGTCCTGCAGCAGGGTGACGTCCTGTTCGAGGCTCACGTTCGGCTCCCCGCGGCGGCCATGCTCAGGGCACCAGCTTGTAGCCGCCGGCCTGGGTCGCCAGCAGC
The DNA here is from genome assembly GCA_002304505.1 of Rhizobiales bacterium 32-66-11. Lineage (GTDB taxonomy): Bacteria > Pseudomonadota > Alphaproteobacteria > Rhizobiales > Xanthobacteraceae > NCEH01. The sequence continues at coordinate 30,994 of NCEH01000080.1, forward strand.
GTGGGGGCGGAGGGATCGGGCTCGATCTTCTGCCGCAGGCGGTAGATGTGGGTTTCCAGCGTGTGGGTGGTGACGCCGGAATTATAGCCCCACACTTCCTGCAACAGGGTCTCGCGCGCCACGGGCGATTTTCCGGCGCGGTAGAGATAGCGCAGGATCGCGGTTTCCTTCTCCGTCAGGCGGATCTTGGAGCCGCGGTCGGTCACCAGCATCTTCGCGCCGGGGCGGAAGCTGTAGGGGCCGATGGCGAACACCGCGTCCTCGCTCGCCTCGTGGCTGCGCATCTGGGCGCGCAGGCGGGCGAGCAGCACCGCGAAGCGGAACGGCTTGACGATATAATCGTTGGCGCCGGCTTCCAGCCCGAGAATGGTGTCGCTGTCGGTATCATGCCCGGTGAGCATGATGACCGGCGCCTTGAACCCATTCTTGCGCATTTGGCGCACGGCGTCGCGCCCGTCCATGTCGGGCAGGCCCACGTCCATGATGACGAGATCGACCGCGCCGTTCCGAGCCGCCTCGATGGCGCCCTGGGCGGTTTCCGCCGGCACGGGTTCGAACTCGTCCTGAAGCGCGAGCTGCTCGATCAGGGCTTCGCGCAGCTCCGGGTCGTCTTCGACCACCAGGATTTTCCACGCATTGGCCATCAAAACCTCCGTTACCCTTGCGGGAACGCGAATCGCGCAAGTACATCATGCTGCGGCGATCCTGCAAATTTGCCCGCGAAAGAATGTTGAAAACTGGTATCCAGGTGAGGTGTCTTCGTGCAAGTTCCTGTGGGGATCGGGAAAATCACCGTGCGGCACCTGCCGGGCGCCCCGCATCGGGGCCTCCTGCAGATGGCCGGCCGGGCGATTCCCGTGGCCTTGGGACGCGGGGGAATCGGCTTCGACAAGCGCGAGGGCGATGGGCGAACCCCGGCGGGCCGCTGGCGCATCGAGCGCATGCTCTACCGCCCGGACCGTGGGCCGCGCCCCGTCACCCGCCTTCCTGCCAAGCCCATCGCCGCAACCGATGGCTGGTGTGACGATCCGCAGGACCGCCGCTACAATCGCCCCGTGCACCTCCCGATTCCCGTATCGCACGAACGCATGGCGCGCGCGGATGCGCTCTATGACCTTGTGCTGGTGCTGGACCACAATACACGTCCGCGTGTGAAGGGGCGGGGATCGGCGGTTTTCATCCATGCGGCGCGCCCCGGCTTCACGCCGACCGAGGGCTGCGTCGCCCTTGAGCCGCGCGAGCTGCGCCGGCTCGCCGCGCGCCTGAAGCCCGGCGCGCGGCTGATCGTGCGGTAAAGAAGAAGCGGGAAAGACGCATCCATGCTCCAGGACGTTCCGCCCCCCGAGGGCGTCGCCGACCGCTCGGCGATCGAGGCGGCGTTGCGCGCGCATGGCGCGCCCGTGCGCTTCGCCGGCTGGATGTTCGCCGGCGCGGACCTGCGCGGGCTGGATCTGGCCGGATGCGAATTCGTCCGCTGCCGGGCCGGGCGCGCCGATTTCTCCGCCGCCGACCTCACCGAGGCGCGCTTTTCCGGCTGCGATCTCAACAATGCGCTCTGCCGGGGCACCATTTTGTCCGCGACACTGTTTGTCGATTGCAAGATGACCGGGGTGCAGATCCACGGCGCGCGCACGCTTGGCCTCGCCTTCGAGCGCTGCCTTCTGGTGAGCGCGGCGCTGCACGGCCTCTCGTTCCGGCGCGCCCGGCTCGATCAATTGGATTTCGAGGGCGCCGACCTCACCGAGGCGGATTTTCGCGAGGCGATCTTCCAGGGCTGCAATCTGCGCGACGCGAACGTAACCGACGCCCGCTTCGAGGGGGCGGACCTGCGCGGCGCCGATCTCGGCGCCCTGCGACTTGGCGACGCGACACGCTTCAAGGGCGCGATCATCTCCCGCCAGCAGGCGGCGGCGCTGCTGAGCGGGCTCGGGCTGAAGGTCGCGTGAGGCGGCTCCGGCTGACCTGCACAGGCCGAAGCGTCGGGGCGCGCGCGTGAATGCGCGCGGGGTTGCGCGGATTATAGCGCACAGGTTGCGCTTCTTTTGTTTGAAGACATTCCAGTGTTATGACAAAGGGGCGCGGGCGGCCGTGCCCCGGCGGTCGAAGCAAATATCGGTCCCCATCCTTGGTCCCTCATGCGTGACGTCCGCGTCGGCTTCGGCGGAAGCGGTGCGCGCCACCTGGAATGATCTCAGGGCAAATGACTGCATCCCCTCACACGCGCCCCGTCTCGGTCGGGCTGTTCGCCACCTGCCTCGTGGATACGCTCCGCCCCTCCGTGGGGTTCGCCGCCGCGCAGCTGATCGAGGAGGCGGGATGCGAGGTGAGCGTTCCGCGCCAGACCTGCTGCGGGCAGCCGGCGTTCAATTCCGGCGACCGCGTCACCACCCGCGCTTTGGCCGAGCAGATGATCGCCGCGTTCGAGACCTTCGATTATGTGGTGGTGCCCTCCGGCTCGTGCGCCGGCATGATCAAGACCCATTATCCCGAGCTGTTCGTCGGCGAGCCGGACTGGATGCCCCGTATCGCGCGCTTCTGCGACAAGGTGTACGAGCTGGTCTCGTTTCTCGTCGACGTGCGCGGCATGACACGGGTTTCCGCCGCCTATGACGGCACCGTCACCTATCACGACAGCTGCTCGGGCCTGCGGGAGCTGGGCATAAAGGCCCAGCCGCGCACGCTGCTCGCCTCGGTGGAGGGGCTGGAGCTGGCCGAAATGGCCGACAGCGACGTGTGCTGCGGCTTCGGCGGCACATTTTGCGTGAAATATCCCGACGTTTCCAATGCGATCGTCGAGAAGAAGGCCGCCAACATCATCGCTAGCCACGCCGATACGCTGCTGGCGGGCGATCTCGGCTGCCTCATGAACATGGCCGGCAAGCTCCAGCGCATGGGCCGCGACATCAAGGTGCGCCATGTCGCGGAAGTGCTGGCCGGGCAGGGCGGCGATCCCGCCATCGGCGAACCCGCGCGCGCGGACACCGCGCTGAAGCAAACCGCAGGCACGCAAGGGGCGCAAGCATGAGCGTCCAGATCACCTCGCCCCAGTTCAAGGCCAACGCCCGCGCGGCGCTCGCCGACGCGCCGTTGCAGCAGGCGCTTTCGAAAGTCGGGCTGAGCTTCATCGGCCGGCGCTCCGCCGCGGCCGCCAAGCTGCCGGAATTCGAAGCCCTGCGCGACAGCGCGCGCGACATCAAGAACCACACGCTGGCCCATCTCGATTTGTATCTGGAGCGCTACGAACAGCAGGTGATCGCCGCCGGCGGCCATGTGCATTTCGCCGTGGATGCCGCCGAGGCGCGGGACATCGTGACCCGCATCTGCCGCGAGGCCGGCGCGCGGACGGTCACCAAGGGCAAGACCATGATCGCCGAGGAGATCGGCCTCAACGATCATCTGGAGGCGGCGGGCATCCAGCCGGTGGAAACCGACCTCGGGGAATATCTGATCCAGATCCGTGGCGAGGCGCCCTCCCACATCATCGCCCCCGCCATCCACCTCAACAAGGAGCAGGTGGAGGAGGATTTTCGCCGCGTCCACGCCCATTTGGCGCCCGAGCGCAATCTTTCCGAACCCACTTCGCTGCTCGCCGAGGCGCGCGGCGAACTGCGGGCGAAATTCCTGGCGGCGGATGTCGGCATCACCGGCGCCAATTTCCTGGTGGCGGAGACCGGCACCTCGATCATCGTCACCAACGAGGGCAATGGCGACCTCACCCAGACCTTGCCGAAGACCCACATCGTGCTCGCCTCGCTGGAAAAGCTGGTGCCGACGCTGGAGGACGTAAGCCAGCTGCTGCGGGTGCTCGCGCGCTCGGCCACCGGGCAGGACATGAGCGTCTACACCACCTTCTCCACCGGCCCGCGCCGTGCAGGCGATGTGGACGGGCCGCAGGCCTATCATGTCGTGATCCTCGACAATGGCCGCTCCGGCATGCTGGCGGGCGCGTTTCGCGAAATGCTGCGCTGCATTCGGTGCGGCGCCTGCATGAATCATTGCCCGGTCTATCAGGCCGTCGGCGGCCATGCGTATGGCTGGGTGTATCCCGGCCCCATGGGCGCGGTGCTCACCCCGGCGCTGATCGGCATCGAGAAGGGCGCGAACCTGCCCAATGCCTCCACCTTTTGCGGGCGCTGCGAGGCCGTGTGCCCGGTGCGCATCCCCTTGCCGAAACTGATGCGCCATTGGCGCGAGAAGGAATTCGAGCGCCACCTCACCCCGGCGCCGCAGCGCTATGGCCTTGCGTTCTGGGCCTTCTTCGCCCGGCGCGGCTGGCTCTACCGGCCGGCGACCCGGCTCGCCATGTGGGGGCTCTCGCGGCTCGGCAAGGCAAAGGGGCGCTTCGCCGCCCTGCCGCTCGCCGGCGGCTGGACCAAATATCGCGATTTCCCCACCCCGCAGGGGGATACGTTCCAGGCCCAATGGCAGGCGCGCCGCCGGGCGCAGGCACAGGGACAGACGCAGCGCGGAGGCAACCGCTGATGACCTCCTCGCGCGACATCGTCTTCGCTTCGGTGCGGCGCGCCCTCGGCGCCACCGGCCAGGAAGCGCCCCGCCGCCAGGAAGTGGCCGACCGCATCGCGGGTCACCCGCGCGGCATCATCCCCGCCCGCGCCGACCTGCCGCCGGCGCAGAAGATCGACCTGTTCAAGGACATGGTGCGGGCCGCCGACGCAACGCTCGATCATCTCGCGAGCGTCGCCGACGTGCCGCTGGCGATCGCGACCTATCTGCGCGAACGCAACCTGCCACCCACCATCCTGCGCGGCGCCGATCCGCGGCTCGCGGCCCTGCCATGGGCGAGCGCGCCCAATCTCGACGTGTGGATCGGCCCCTCGGACGGGCGCCAGCTCGCCGGGCTCTCCCATGCCTTCGCCGGCATCGCCGAATCGGGCACGGTGGTGATGCTCTCCGGGCCGGACAATCCGAGCACGCTCAATTTGCTGCCGGACCACCATCTGGTGGTGGTGGAGGCCGCCGACGTCGCGGGCGATTACGAGACCGTATGGACGCGCATCCGCGCCGCCTACGGGCCGGGCGTGCTGCCGCGCACGGTCAATTGGATCACCGGCCCGTCGCGCTCGGCGGATATCGAGCAGACCTTACTGCTGGGCGCCCACGGGCCGCGCAGCCTGCATGTGCTTCTGGTGGGTGCGGCGCTTTGACATTGCACCCCGCGCGGGTGCAAATCTGGCGCCTCGGGATGATGGCGAACGCGCGGGAAGAGTGCGACCATGCAAGAGCTTGACGCTGCGGACGATTACCCCGAGGGCCCGCGCTGGTGGCTGGCGCTTCTGGCCTGCGTGCTCGTCATCATGGGCGCCAAGCTGACACTGATCCTGTTCTACGGCTCGCCGGTTCCGTTCTGGGACCAATGGGACGCGGAGGCCGGGAAGCTCTACCAGCCTTATTTGCAGGGCTATGTGCCGCTGAGCAATTTCATCGCCGCCCATAATGAGCACCGCATCCTGATCTCGCGGCTGCTGTCGCTCGGCGAGCTGGAATTTGCCGGGCGGTGGGATCCGATCCTGCAAATGTGCGTCAATGCCATGCTGCACACCGCCTGCCTGGTGACGCTGATGGTGCTGCTGCGCCGCATGGTGAGCGCCAGCGCCGCCATCGCGCTGACGGCGTTCGTCGCGCTGCTGGTTTCGATCCCGTTCGCCTGGGAAAACGTGCTGGCGGGCTTTCAATCCCAATTTTCCTGCGTCCTGCTGTTCTCGATCGTCAGCCTTTCCCTGCTGGCGGTGGCCCCCGCCTTCGATGTGCGCTGGGGCGTCGGAGTCCTGTTGGCGGTGCTTGGGTATTTCTCGCTCAGTGCGGGCGGCGGCACGCTGGTCATCGCCGGCGTGATCGCGGCGGCCCAGGTGGCGATCGGCCGGCGCGCGGGCCGGCGCGAATGGGCCGGCATCGCGGTTCTGGTGGTTTCGGGCGTGGTGCTGCTGGCCCTGGTGCCGCAGCCTCCCTACCACGCGTCGCTGAAGGCGCAGTCGATCGTGCAATATCTGCTGGCGCTTCAGAGCATCGCGAGCTGGCCCCTGAAGTCGATGCCGCTCGTCCCCTTCCTGTTGTATCTGCCGCTGGCGTGGCTGGCGGTCCGCGTGCTGCGCGAGCGGCGGCCGCTGAGCGACCCGGCGTGGCTGTGCATTGGCATCGGCGGCTGGATCGCCATGCAGGAAATCCTGCTGGCCTACGGCCGGGCGCCGGACGTGCGGGCATCGCGGTACCTCGATTTGATCGTGGTCCTCCTGGTGGTCAATTTCGTTGCCGTGGCCGCCCTGCTGAAGGATCTCGTGGCCTCCGGGACGCGCCGCCCGGCGGGGCTTGGCCTTGCCGCCGCCTGGCTGCTGATGGTCATCATGGGCACCGGCTACAGCGCCATGAAGGGCGTGGCGGCGGACGTGATCAATCGCGGGCAGACCGGCAAGATGCAGGTTGAGAACGTGCGCAATTATCTCGCCACCGGCGACATGGCCCATCTCAAGGGCAAGCCGCCGCTTCAGGTGCCCTATCCCAATGCCGAGCGGCTGGCGAGCTTTCTCAACATGCCGGAAATCCGCGGCATCCTTCCGCCGGAATTGGTGGACGATCCGGCCGCACGGGCGGCCATGCAGGCGCGCCTCAGTTCGGGCGGCATGTTCGCGCCGCTGGCCTGGAACATCCGCACCTTCCTGCCCAAGGCCGGGCCCTATATCGGATTTGCCGGCATCGCCTTTTATTTCCTCGCAGGCCTCGCCGGCGGTCTTCTCGCGACTCGCTCGGAACGGGCACGGGGTGCCGCTCCGGAAGCCGACGCGCCGGCCCCCGCCGCCGCGCCGAACCCTGCGTAAGATGTGGCCGCGGCGCCCGCACACTGATGCAATCGCGCAACGCAGCTGAGGAAACTGCGCCGATCGTGACGAAATTGTGCAGCCCGGCGGCGTCTGCTCCGTTGCTCGCACCGGGAATGTTGGGCAGAACACAAAAGAAAATTGACGGTGACCCCATGACGTCTCGCCCGCGGTTTGTCCTGTCGTTCCTCGCCGCGTTCTGCGTGCTGATCTCCACCGCCTTCGTGCCGGCCCACGCCCAGAATCCCAATGTGCGCGTCTATCTGATGCGCGGCCTCGCCAACGTGTTTTCCTACGGCATGGACGACCTGGCCGGAAAGCTCCAGGCCAAGGGCATTTCCGCCACCGTCTATGAATACGGCCAGTGGCCGCAGCTGGCCGAGGATGCGGTGGCCTGGTCGAAGGCGCATCGCAAGGCGCCGGTGGTCATCATCGGCCATTCGCTGGGCGCCGATGCCGCCATCGAGATGGCGGAGCGCATGACCGCGCTCGGCGTGCCGCCGCGCCTCGTGGTCACCTTCGATCCGGTGGGCGTGACGGCGGTGGCCAACACCGGCGGGCGCTTCGTGAATTATTTCCAGAACAACAACGGCTTCGGCAAGAGCCTCGCGACCGGCGCCGGCTTCAAGGGCCAGCTCGCCAACCGCAACCTGGACAATGCCGCCACGCTCGACCATTTCAACATCGAGAAATCCCCGACTCTGCATGCCGAGGTGATCAAGATGATCCAGGCGCTGGCGGTGCGGCCGAAGCCCAAGCCCGTCGCTCCGCCGAGCCAGCCGGCGCCGAGCGTGGTTCCCTCGCCGTCGCTTGCCGCGCCGGCGACCTCGGAGCGGGCGGAATCTGCGGTCGCGACCGCGCCCCAACTGACGCGTTGATACCCGGCGCGCCCGCAGCCGCCGGTCTGAAATTGCGCCGCGCGGCATAGGGTCATCCGACGGGGCGTGCGCGGAACATGAGGCCACCCGGAACATGGGGCACCCGATGGAGCTCGCCGGCCGCCTCCTGGCCTATCTGCTGTCCGTGGGCGTGCTGGGCGGGCTGGTGTTCGCCATGGTCGCATTCGGCGCGCGCAGCAAGGCGCTCAAGGCCACGGGCTGGCGCATCGTGCCGGGGATCGTGACCCGGCCGCCCGGGCGATTGCGGGCCTTCGGCAGCCTCGGCGCCGGGCTGCGCTACCAATATGACATGGAGGGGCGCACGCTGATCGGCAATCGCGTGCGGCTGCTGGATTGGCCGGCCCTGCTGTTCGCCGATGCCGCCGTGCTGCATGCGCGCCTGTCCAAGGCCGGGATCATGGAAGTGCGGGTCAATCCCAAGCTTGCCGAGGACAGCGTCCTCGACCTCGCACCGCCGCCCGCCGCTCTCGGCTGGGCGGGGCTGGCCTTTTCCTGCGCCTGCGGCCTGCTGATGGTGCTGCGGCGGCTGTTTTAGACGCCGAAATACCGCAGGCTCGCCCCCACCAGAACCGCGGCGAGCACCGCGAAGAAATCGCTGTGGGTCAGCTTGGTGACGATGAAGGCGATGGCGAGGCCTGCGGCCATGGCCGTGTCGCCGTGCACCGCCGTCGGCGCGACGATCGCCACCAGCACCGCGCCGGGCAGCGAATCGAGGATCTTGCGCACGCGTGGCGTCACCGGCACCAGCCGCATCAGGAAGAAGCCGGCGGTGCGGTTGAACATGGTGGCGCCCGCCATCACGCAGATGGCGAGCACGGTGCCGGGGTCAAGCGCGCTACTCATCGGCAAATCCGCCCGCGAGCGCGCCGGCCACCGCGCCGATGACGATGAACCACCAGCCCGGCACCAGATAGGAGGCGGCCACCGACACCAGCGCCGCGACGCCCCAGCTGACAGCCTCGCGCCGGCCCTTCCAGTTCGGCACCAGCATGGCGATGAAGAAGGCCGGGACCACGAGGTCGATGGCGAACGCCTTGGGATCGGGAATGCCGCCGCCGATCACCTGGCCCGCCACCGTCGAGAGGAGCCACACCACCCAGGTGATCAGTCCGGACCCGACGAAATAGCCCGCGTCATTGCCGCCGTGGGCATGATAACGCATGGCGGCGGCCCAATTATTGTCCGCCAGGAACAACAGCGAGCCATAGGCCTGCCAGCCCGGCAGCTGCCCCAGCCACGGGCGCATGGAGGCGGCCATGAGGAAATGGCGCATGTTCACCGTGAAGGTGAGCATCGCCAGCGCCAGCAGGCTCGCCGGGGTCCAGTTGTGGGTCCAGCCCTCCAGCGCCACCATCTGGGCAAGGCCCGCGAACACGAGGCCGCTGGACAGGGCGGTCTCGGCGGCGGAAAACCCCTTCTGTGCGGCTGCCGCGCCGAAGGCGGCGCCGAACACCGCGATGCCCGGCATCAGCGGCCACATGGCATCCATGCCCATGCGCACGCCGGCGGCGGTGATGCGGACCGGGGAGGGGCGGGGCTCAGTCATGAATCGCGGCGGCGTGGGGCATGAAACTCTTATGCCGAACGCCAGGGACCGCACCAACCCGATTTCGGCATGCACGCAGCGGCAGCTATGCGCGGGCTTTGGGGCCCGCCGGCGGACCTAGGCGGGCACCGGCGCGCCGTCCTTCACCCGCACCGGAATGGTGAGATAATGCACCCCATTGGCCGAGGCGGGCGGGAAGCGGCCGGCGCGCATATTGACCTGGATCGAGGGCAGCAGCAGCACCGGTGCGGCGAGCGTCGCGTCGCGGGCGGTGCGCATCGCCACGAAGGCGTCCTCGCTCACGCCCGCCTTCACATGCACATTATGGGCGCGCTGGTCCGCCACGGTGGTTTCCCAGGCATAGGCATCGCGGCCGGGCGCCTTGTAATCGTGGCACATGAAAAGGCGGGTCTGCGGCGGCAGGGCCAGCAGGCGATGGATCGAGCGATACAGCTGGTGCGCATCGCCGCCGGGGAAATCGGCCCGCGCGGTGCCGTAGTCGGGCATGAACAGGGTGTCGCCCACGAACACCGCGTCGTCGATCTTGTAGGAGACATCCGCCGGCGTATGGCCGGGCGTGTAAAGCACCGCGACGTCGAGCATGCCGATGGCGAAATGGTCGCCGTCCGCGAACAGATGATCGAAATCGCTGCCGTCGGCCTTCAGGTCGGTGGCGTTGAACACCGGCCGGAAGATGCGTTGCACCTGGACGATCTGCGCCCCGATGCCGATCCGCGCGCCGGTCTTCGCCTTGATGAAGGGCGAACCGGAGAGATGGTCGGCATGGACGTGGGTTTCCAGGGTCCAGGCGATCTGGAAGCCCTGCCGCGCCGCCGCCGCAAGCACCGCCTCCACCGAGCGTGTGTCCACGGTGCCTGATTTGTGGTCGTAGTCGAGGACCGGATCGATCACCGCCGCCTCGCCCGTGACCGGATCGGCGACGAGATAGGTCACCGTGTGGGTCGGCTCGTCGAAAAACGCCTGGATGAGCGCGGGAGTTGGCGTTGCGGGAGTCGGCATGGCATCCGTCCTTTGGCGGCTTTGGCCGCCGGTTATTTAACGGCTCTGATTGTGAAATTTCGGAGGCGCCGCGCGCCGCGTCGGGCGGTGCGGAATCTTTGACGGGTCGCGCCCTCGCCAAATTGCCGGCATAAGGGTAATTCTGGACTTCGCGCCAACGCTTGGCGCCCGCAGGAGAAACGAGTGACGCACCGCGCGCCTTCCCCGCCCCCTGTGCCCTCCGCCTTTCCCGAGGCGACGCGCCGCGAGGCGCTGATCCGGGGATTGCGCCTCGGCGGCGGCCTCGCGTCCGCGGCGGCGCTGGCGGCGTGCGCGGGAGACCTCGGCGGCAAGGCGGTGGATCTCGGTCCCCAGCCGGGCCCCGCCAATGTGCCGCCGCCGGCCGCGAACGGCCCGGCGGTGGCGCTCATCCTGCCGCTCGGCGCGCAGGGCAATGCCGGCCTGGTCGGCCAGTCCATGCGCAATGCGGCGGAACTTGCCATTGCCGAGGGCGGGGCGCCGATCTTCCAATTGATCGTGAAGGACGATGCCGGCAACAGCCAGGGCGCGCGCGCGGCGGCGGATGCAGCGGTCAATGAAGGCGCGCGCATCATCCTCGGCCCGCTGTTCGCCCATTCGGTGGGCGCAGTCTCCCAGGTGGCGCGGGCGCGCGGCGTTCCGGTGATCGCCTTTTCCACCGATACCAATGTCGCCGCCCCGGGTGTCTTTCTGCTGAGCTTCCTGCCGCAGAGCGATGTGGACCGGATCGTGCGCTATTCCGTATCCCAGGGCCGGCGCTCGTTCCTCGCCATGATTCCCGAGAATGCCTATGGCTCGGTCACCGAGGGCGCGCTCCAGCAGGCGGCGGCCGATACCGGCGCGCGGGTCATGAGCATCGAGCGCTTCACCCCGGCCAAGCTCGCGGACGCGGCGCGGCGCATCGCCGCCGTGGCGCCCCAGGCGGACGCGGTGTTCATTCCCGATTCCCCCGATCAGGTGGCAAACGTGGTGCAGCAGCTTGCCGCCGCGGGGGTGGATTTGAAAAAGGTGCGTCCGCTCGGCACCGGCCTGTGGGACAATCCCGCCCTGATCGCGGATCCGCGCATGGACGGCGGCCAGTTCGCGGCGCCGGACAGTTCCGGCTGGCGCAATTTTTCCCAGCGCTACCGCCAGCGGTTCGGAAGCGATCCGGTGCGCACCGCCACCTTGTCCTATGATGCGGTCTCGCTGGTCTCGGCGATCCTGCGCACGCAGGGGCCGGAGGGCCTCACCGCGGCCACGCTGACCAATCCCTCGGGCTTCAACGGCGTGGACGGGCCATTCCGCTTCCGCGCCGACGGCACGAATGAGCGCAGCCTCGCGGTGATGGAGATTCGTGGCGGCAGCGCCCAGGTGGTCAGCCCGCCGCCCCGCACCTTCGGAAGCTGAGCCGGGCCATCGCGCGCCGGCGTCTCGCCACGCCACGGTTTTCTCGCCGCCATTTTGCGCTATAGCTGCGCGCGCGTCCGCTGGGCGCGGCCAACGGGCACTAGGAAGGACGAACGGGCCATGAAAGTGATTGCACCTTTGGCGGGCCTTATTCTCGCCGTTTCGGGTTTCGCGGCTCTGGCCCAGACGCCGGCTCCCGCCCCGGCAGCGCCCGCCGCCAGCGCCCCTGCGGCGCCCGCCGCTCCGTTGGCCGGCGACAAGGGACCCGGCAACACCACGGCCGGCACGCCGCGCCGGCCGGAAGTGCAGATCTCCCGTCCCATCGAGATGATGCTGACCCAGCAGGCGGTGAGCATGGCTTATGACGGCAAGACGCTGGTGCTCACCGGCGTCGCGCCGCTCACCACCTTCGAAGTGGACCGGCCCGAGCGCATCGGCGGCACCATGACCACCGAGCAGTTCGCCAAGCTGTGGAACGTCACCGCCGACATCTTCAAGAATGATCCGCCCAATGCCGCGCTGACCATCCTCGGCGCCACGCCGACCCAGGTGGTGGTGGAACTCGGCCATGTGACCCAGTCCGGTTCGACCCTGACGTTCCAGGTCGGCCTGCTGGACGGCGATCTGCCCGCCACCGGCGGTCCGATCACGCTGGTGATGGCGCCGACCGTCTATCGTCCGCTCAATCATGCCGGCCCGTTCCTGCGGTGCTGGTGGAGCCCGTACTGGGTGCAGCGCGTGTGCCGCGCCGCCTGGTGAGCCTGCGGGCGATTCGACATCTCTGGGAAACGGCGCCTTTGGGCGCCGTTTTCGTGAGAGCACTTCACCGTTTTTTAGAAACGATGAAGTGCTCTCATTTATTGTATTGTCGCATTTTCTTCACGCGAACCGGTGTCCACTTCGCTCGAAAATGCTCTAGGCGGCGAGGCGCGCGCGCAGGGCGCCTTCGTGCCATTGCTCCATTTCCAGATGCGCGCCGTCGTCGCTGATCACCCGCCAGGCGCCGCTTGGATGCGGCAGGCCGTGCAACGCCACCGGCAGGACGCGGCTTTTCAGGCGGATTACAGGGGCGGCATGGGCATAGCCCGCATGGGGCAGGCCCAGCAGATCATGCGCGATCGCCTCGGCCTGTTTGGAGATCGGCTCGATGAAGCGGCAGGGCGCGCCCGCGATGCTCACGCAATCCCCGAGTGCCGAGATGCCACCGACACTGGTACGCAGGTTGAGCGGGTCCACGGCGATGCCGCGCTCAAAGGCGAGCCCGGCCGAGCGCGCGAGCCGGCTCGCCGTCGCAAGCCCGGTGGCCGCCACCAGGAGGTCGGCGCCGAGCACCTCGCGTTCGCCGCGGGCGGTCTTGGTGAACACGATCGCGCTGCCCTGATTGCCGCGTTCGGCGCGCTCCACCGAAATGCCGCCGAGAAACCGCACGCCGAGGCTTTCCAGCCGCAGGCGCAGCCGCTCGGATGCGAGCTGAGGCAGCAGCGCGGCGAGCGGTGCGTCCTCCTTGTCCAACAGCGTCACCCTGTGCCCGGCCCGGGAGAAATCCTCCGCCAGCTCGCAGCCGACGAGGCCCGCGCCGACGATCAGGATCGCGCGCGGCGCCCCGGTGAGATGGGCGGCGAGGCCGCACCAGGCGTCGAGATCGTTCACGCGCCAGCACAGGTCCGCCGGCAAGGCGGGCGGCAGCGCGGGCCGGGCGCCCTGGGCGAGCACGAGATGGTCATAGGGCAATGGCCCCGATGTGGTGCGCAGCCGCCTGCGGGCGGGGTCCACGCCCACGGCAAAGGTCCCGGCGATGAGCCGCACGCCGAGGCGGGCCGCCATATGGGCGCCGCTCTCCTTGCGCAACTTCGCCTCGGTCAGCCCGCGCTGGAGCGCGATCGAGAGTTCCGGCTTGTGATAGACGTCCCCTGAGCAGGACGTGACCAGGGTGATGGGCACGCGTGAATCCAGCGCGCGCAGGGCTTCCGCCACCGCGCGCCCGGCGAGGCCGGCACCGACGATGACCACGCCGGGCGTGCGCGATCGATGCATCACGGGCGCTGCGGGCGCCGCGACCGGCGCGGAATGCACATAGGGTTCGAAATCGGATTTGCGCACGCCGCAGATCGGGCATTCCCAATCCTCGGGAATATCCTCGAACCGCGTGCCGGGGGCGATGCCGCTGTCGGGGTCGCCGTCCTTCTCGTCATAGATCATGCCGCAGGCGCGGCAGATATATTGGCGCCAGACGATCTCGGAGGTGTCGGTCGCTCTCATGCGGGCATCTCCTCGCGGGAGAGGCGGGCCATTTCCCAGCGCAGATGCTTGATGGCGGGTGTCACGATGGCGATGAAATGCGCCTCGCGGATGCGCCTCTGGGGCGCCGAAGACATGAGATAGCCGCGCGCGCCCTGGTGCAGCAGGGCCGATTGGGTGGCCCGCAGCGCGAGTTCCGCGCCCTGGGCACGGGTGTCGAGCACGTCCAGGAAATAGTCGGGGTCGGTCTCGAACGGGGTTTGCGCCAGCATCAAGGCGTGGGCGGTCAGTTCGTCCAGCTCGGCCTGGATCTCGTCCGGCCGATCGGAGAGGTGGCGGTTCACATGGCCGAGGGCCGGTTCCACCTCGCGCATGGAATCGACTGCACCCGCGCGATGGCACCGCAATATTGGCCCGGCGCGATATGGCTGACCCAGGGCAAGGTGCCGCTGACCAGATAGCCGCCGACCGTCTTGCGCGCCCGCAGCAGCATGGGTTCGATTTCGGCGAGCGCTTTCATGGGGTTGGAAAGCGCGGTGCCGCCGAAGGTGCGTCCCGCCGCATGGTCTTCCAGCATCCGCCCCATGAGCGCGGGATTGTCCGACTGTTCCATATAGAGCCCGCACACATCGTGCGCCCACATGAGAAAGCCGGTGGCCCCGCAGACCCGGCTGGCCGCGCCCATGGCCGCGATCGCCGTTCCGAACCCGCCGCCGTTGCACGCCAGATGCGCGCCGAGCGCCCCCGCCGCGCCGAATTCGGCCAGGATTTCCAGCGGATAATGGCCGTGGTCGATGCGGTTCACCGCCGCCCGCAGCGGGCCTGCGGCAATGGCGGTGGTGCGGGACAGGAGCGTGTCCGCAGGGCCGGCCTCGGGTCCGGCAGGGGGGGGCGACTGGGCAAGCGTCATCGTGGCCTCCGGCGCAGGGGCGGTTTCGGTCAGATTGTGGGAGGGGGCGGAGGGTGCGACGAAGGGAAAGGTCGGCGCGAGGCGGGCCAGGGCAGGAGCCTCGCGCCGACCCCCCCTTCAGTCAGCGAGGCCGATGCTGAAGGGGATCGGATTGCGCATGGTGTTGGCGACGGGCGAGAAATAATTCGCGCGCTTGACGATCTCGTCCAGCTCTTCGCGGCTCGCGTCGCCCTCGATGGTCACCGTCACGCGGATTTCCTGGAACCCCATCTGCTCGGGTTCGCGGTCCGCGCCGCCGGCGCCCCAGGCGGCGGTGTTGCCGATATCGCCTTCAACCCGCAGCTCAAGCTTGGAGAGCTTCACCTGCTTCCAGGTGGCGACGGCGGTGATGCCGACGGCGAGACAGCCGCCGAGGGCGGACAGGACGATCTCACCCGGAGCGGGGGCGGTGTTCTCGCCGAACAGGTGCAGCGGCTCGTCCACCACCACCGGCTTGTGGTCGCCCACATAGTTCAAGGTGCGATACTGCCCCTCGACCACGGTGTGCACCACATTGGTGCCGCGCCGCTCGGGGTTCTCACGGCCCTTCTCGGCAAAGCCGAGCAGGCCCTCGCGGTTGATCGGGCGCAGATAGGTCGTCACGGTCTTCACGGCATTGGTCGTGTCGTTCACTGGGAGCTTCCTTTCGAAAAGGGTCTGGGGCCCGTGCCGCGGACGGCATTCATAAAAGATAACAGCAAGCCCTGTGCCACTTTCCTGCGCACCGGAAAAATGGGTCAGAAAATCACGCCCCGCAACAGAATTTATGCGGAAATGGTGCTCCATAACCATTTTTTAATGAGGATATTGGTGTTCACATTGTCAACATTGTTCACAATGTGAACTTATTTCGCGCCGTGCGCGCCCTCTTCACCGTCCCTCTCCGCCTTCTCCCAGCGATAGGCGAATTGCCGGGCGGTGAGGCCGAGGCTTTGGGCGGCGCGCGATTTGTTGCCGCCGCTCTGCGCCAGCGCCCGCCGCAGGTCCTCGGCCGAATGCGATCCCGCCCGCAGATAGGGCCGGAAGGCCGGCCCGCCGCGCCCCGTGGCGGCGCCGCGCAGGACCGCATCCTCCTGCGCACTCTGGCTCGAAACATGGGCCATCGCCGACAGGAACGGCGCGAGGTCGCTCCCGGTAAGGGAGGGCTTGTCGGCCAGCAGGACCAGGCGCTCGATGAAATTGGACAATTGGCGGATATTGCCCGGCCAGGGATGTTCCCGCAGCCGCGCCATCGCGTCGGCGGTCAGATTGACGTTGCGCTGGTTCGCCTCGTTGAACCGGCTGACGAAATGCATCGCCAAAGCGGGAATGTCGTCGCGCCGCTCGGCGAGCGTCGGCAGGCGGATCGGGATCACATTGATGCGGTAATAGAGATCCTCGCGGAACCGGCCGGCGGCGACCTCGCGTTCCAGGTTGCGATTGGTGGCGGCGACGAGGCGCGCGTCCACCTTGATCTCCTTCTTGCCGCCGAGGCGCGTCACGGTGCCTTCCTGCAAGGTGCGCAGCAATTTGGTCTGCATGGCGAGCGGCAGTTCGCCGATCTCGTCCAGCAGGATGGTGCCGTTGCCGGCCTGTTCGAACCAACCGGCGCGCGCCTCGCTCGCCCCCGTGAAGGCACCGCGCTCGTAGCCGAACAGCTCGGATTCGAACAGGCTCTCGGGAATGGCGGCGCAATTCACCTTGATGAACGGCCGGTCGCGGCGCGGGCTCGCCAGATGCAGGGCGCGGGCGAACACTTCCTTGCCGGTGCCGGATTCCCCGAGCAGGAGCACATTGGCATTGGCCGAGGCGACCAGCTCCAGCTCCGCCAGCGCCTTCAGCAGGGCCGGGGCGGTGCCAATGATGCCATAGCGCGCGCTGTGGGTTTCGAGCGCGCGGGCGAGCATCTGGTTGTGCGCTTCCAGGGCGCGGGTCTTGCGGTCCAGGATCTCGTTCAGCTCCAGGACCTGGCCGGCGAGGGTCGCGCAGATCCGCAGGATGGTGATGTCGTCGGAAAACGGCCGGCTGCGGTTGCGGATGCGGTGGCAGCCGAGCACGCCCACCGTGCGCCGCTCCACGCGGATGGGGATCACCAGGAACGCCACCGGCTCCTGGGGCAAGGTGGAGCGATCCACGGCGCGGAACAGGAAATCCGGCTCCTGGTCGATGTCCTGCACGATGATCAATTGCTCATGGGCGAGCGCCCGCCCGGTGATGCCCTCGCCGGCCTGGTAGAGGCCGCGGGCCTTTTCCGCCGCGGTGAGGCCGTAGGAATAGCGGATCTTGAACAGGCCGCTTTCGGCATCCCACAGCACGATGCGGCCGCGGTTGAGCCCCAGCATCTCGGACAGGAGGTGCAGCATCTCGTGGAGAATATTCTCCACCTGGAGCCCCTTGCCGATCAGCCCGATGATCTGCTGGATCAGCAGCATTTCCTGGGCGCGCCAATAAGCGGGGGGCTCGTCCTCGTGCAGCGTGCCCTGCGCCGACGCATTGGCCTGGGCGGGGCTGCTGGCCATGCCCGGAAGCGCGCGCGCCTTCGGTTTTCCGCCCATGTTCCTGCCGTCGTTCATGGCCCTTCCCGTCGCGCGCAAGCGCTCATCCTATCAGGGCGGAGGCGGGGATTTCCACGGAAACAGGCGCCACCCCTCGCAATCGAGGGCTTGCAATGCCATTTTGTTCTCACGAGAGAATCAGAAGGCGCCGCGCGAGCGGTGCCGCGAGAGCGAGCGCGTGTCCATTCCTGTCGAGCATAAGGGCCTGCGTCCCGCAGGCGAAGGCGTCGAGGCGCCGGCATTGCGACCCGGCGGCATTGCCGCGCGCGCGCGCGCCGGCGGCGGGGCCGCGGCGCCCCTGCCCAATTATCTCAACGGCCTCAATGCCGAGCAGCGCGCGGCGGTGGAAACCATCGACGGGCCGCTCTTGGTGCTCGCCGGCGCCGGCACCGGCAAGACCCGCGTGCTCACGACCCGCATCGCCCATATTCTCAATCTCGGCCGCGCCTTCCCCTCCCAGATCCTCGCCGTGACCTTCACCAACAAGGCCGCCCGCGAGATGAAGGAGCGCATCCATTCCATGGTGGGGGATGCGGTGGAAGGCATGCCGTGGCTCGGCACCTTCCATTCCATCGGCGTGCGCATCCTGCGCCGTCACGCCGAGCTGGTGGGCCTGAAGAACGGCTTCACCATCCTCGACACCGATGACCAGATCCGCCTGCTGAAGCAATTGTTGGCGGCGGAAAATATCGACGACAAGCGCTGGCCGGCGCGGCTTCTGGCCAACACCATCGACGGCTGGAAGAATCGCGGCCTCTCGCCTCAAAACGTGTCGCCGGGCGAGGGATCCGCCTTCGCCAACGGCAAGGGACAGATGCTCTATGCCGCCTATCAGGCGCGGCTGAAGGCGCTGAACGCGGTGGATTTCGGCGATCTGCTGCTGGAAGGCATCCGCCTGTTCCGGGAACATCCCGATGTGCTGGCGGATTATCACCGCCGCTTCAAATTCATCCTGGTGGACGAATATCAGGACACCAACGTCGCCCAATATCTGTGGCTGCGCCTGCTGGCGCAG
>NCEH01000197.1 GCA_002304505.1 Rhizobiales bacterium 32-66-11
GCAGTTCGACGGCAACCTGCCCGAAATTCTGAACGCGATCGAGACCTCGAACCAGGGCAACCGCCTTGTGCTCGAAGTCGCCCAGCATCTCGGCGAGAACACCGTGCGCGCAATCGCCATGGACTCCACCGAGGGTCTGGTGCGCGGCCAGCCGGTCACCGATACCGGCTCCCCGATCATGGTTCCGGTGGGTGAAGCCACGCTGGGCCGCATCATGAACGTCATCGGCGAGCCGGTGGACGAACTCGGCCCGGTGGTCGGCGAGACCATGCGCGCCATCCATCAGCCGGCCCCGTCCTACGCCGACCAGTCCACGGAAGCGGAAATCCTGGTCACCGGCATCAAGGTGGTGGACCTGCTGGCGCCTTACTCCAAGGGCGGCAAGATCGGCCTGTTCGGCGGCGCCGGCGTCGGCAAGACCGTGCTGATCATGGAACTGATCAACAATATCGCGAAGGCGCACGGCGGTTACTCCGTGTTCGCCGGCGTGGGCGAGCGCACCCGCGAGGGCAACGATCTCTATTACGAGATGATCGAGTCCAAGGTGAACGTGGACCCGCATGAGCACAATGGCTCGGCTGCCGGCTCCAAGTGCGCCCTGGTCTATGGCCAGATGAACGAGCCCCCGGGCGCCCGTGCCCGCGTGGCCCTGACCGGCCTGACCGTCGCCGAGCATTTCCGCGACCAGGGGCAGGACGTGCTGTTCTTCGTGGACAACATCTTCCGCTTCACCCAGGCCGGCTCGGAAGTGTCCGCGCTTCTCGGACGTATTCCTTCGGCGGTGGGCTATCAGCCGACCCTCGCGACCGACATGGGCGCGCTGCAGGAACGCATCACCACCACCACCAAGGGCTCGATCACCTCGGTGCAGGCCATTTACGTGCCGGCCGACGATCTGACCGACCCGGCGCCTGCCGCCTCGTTCGCCCATCTGGATGCGACCACCGTGCTCTCGCGCTCGATCGCGGAAAAGGGCATCTATCCGGCCGTGGACCCGCTCGACTCCACCTCGCGCATCCTCAGCCCGCTGGTGATCGGCGACGAGCACTATAACGTGGCCCGTCAGGTCCAGCAGACCCTGCAGCGCTACAAGGCGCTCCAGGACATCATCGCCATCCTCGGCATGGACGAACTGTCCGAAGAGGACAAGCTGGTGGTGTCTCGCGCCCGCAAGATCGAGCGCTTCCTCAGCCAGCCCTTCCACGTCGCGGAAGTGTTCACCGGCTCGCCCGGCAAGCTGGTGGATCTCGCCGACACCATCAAGGGCTTCAAGGGCCTGGTGGACGGCAAGTACGACCACCTGCCCGAGCAGGCCTTCTACATGGTCGGAACCATCGAGGAAGCCGTCGAGAAGGGCAAGAAGATGGCCGCCGAGGCGGCCTGATCTTCTCCGGGCTCCCGCAGCGGGACCTCATTTGTTGAACCGCTCGGCCGTGCCCTGCACGGCCGAGCCATTGGAAGCCGGAACGGCGCGCTGGCCCTCAGGCCAGGCTCGCAGCCGCAGGACCGGGCGGCGGAGACACGAACATGGCCAATTTCACGTTTGAACTCGTCTCGCCGGAAAAGCTGCTGTTCTCCGGCGCGGTCAAGACCGTGGACGTTCCGGGTTCAGAGGGGGACTTCGGGGTGGGCGCGGGGCATGCGCCGTTCATCGCCACCCTGCGGGCCGGCATTCTGACCATCCACGGCGAGGGGGCTCCCAAGCGCCTGTTCGTGCGCGGCGGGTTTGCCGAAGTGAATGCTGGCGGCCTCACGGTGCTTGCGGAACGGGCCACGCCGCTTGAGGAAATCAATCTCGACGCCGTGCGCCAGCTGATCAAGGACGCCGAGGAAGACCTCGCTGATGCCCGCAGCGATGACGCCCGCCAGCGGGCGGATTATCATCTCTCGGACCTCAAGCAGGTTCTGGACGTGCTGACCCAGGCGGGTGTGTCCTCGCACTGAGACCCTTCTCCAAGGGCGCGAATCAGGCGCACACGATCAAGCCGGGCACTGCCCGGCTTTTTTCATGGCCCAATCCGAAGGGGTTCCTCTTCGACCCGACACGGGACGAGCCACAAGCACTCGGGGGAGGGCAGGGCCTCTGCGGGCGCACCGGAAAAATCCACCCGGCAGACCATCGGGCGCTCCGCCATGCCGCCCAAGTGGGGCGCGATCTCCAAGCTGAGCTTGAGCGGCACTCGCCCTGCGCGGGCGTAGGTGTGGATGTCCGAACTGTTAGCGCCTGCGGGTCGGTGGCGGTGGGGCAACAGGGGTGACAGGGGGCGCGGGCGCCTGTTGCAGTGCGGGCGCTGGGGGCTCAGGCGGTGGGGGTGGCGGCGGAGCCATTATAAGTAAGATGCGGCGCTCGCCCAATCGCGCCACGAGACGCTCCCGCAGGGCCAGGCGGTCCGCGTCAGGCAGGCCTGTTAGATCTGCCCGCAGAAGCCGCGCATTCAGACTCATATGGGTTGGCGCACTCACCACGAAATCCTGCACCAGCATATCCTGCAGCGTATCCTGGAGATCACTGGGACCGGTCCGGATCAGGGTCCAGATCCGCAGGAGAAAGCGCACGCGATCCTGCGCCAAGAGCACTTCCCTCGGCGCGGTCAATTGCGCCATGCGCATCGCCGCCAACACGCCGTCGAGATTGACTGGCGCCAAAGCATTCATCTCCGCGAGCGCGAGCCAGAGGTCCGATAAAGTGGGCCGCAGGCTCAGAGCGCGTTTCAGCGTGGCGATCACTGCGTCCCGCTGCTCGGAATCGCTGACGGGCACAGCCAGAGCGGCGCGTGCCTCGGCCTCCGCCGCACGGCCGGGAAAGCCCGCGAGGCGCCAGGCCTCCCCCGACGCTCTCCAATGACGAGCGGCGGCGGTGCGCGCGGTATCCGGTGTCTCAGAGAACAGGGCGGCCCCGGACACTGCGTCTTCCGCCCAACCTTGTTGGAGCACGGCATAAAGCACTACGGAGCCTGCGAAGAGGGCCAGACTCACTATAATACAGAGTGCAAAGCGGACGATGCCGGTGATCACGCCGCTCACCTGCGGTAATAATCTTCGGCGTACTGGCTGTAGTACCCGCCCGCATAGCGCGAATGGGCGCTGTATTTTGCAGCGACCTGCTCATCGATCATGGTGAGCACGGCGCCGGCCACCTTGCGATGATCGCGGATGGTCCCGAGGGCTTCCTTGGCAAGTTGGCGCGGGGTTTCGTTCCACCGCACGACGAAGAACAGCTTGTCGACGATGTGCGAGAGGATGACCGCATCCGCGAGCGGGCCCAAAGGCGGGGCGTCGATCAGGACATAATCGTAGCCGGCGGCGAGATCCTGAAGCAGCTTCTGCATGCGCGTGGACGTGAGCAGATCCTGCGGCGTTTGGGTCTCTGCGCCACCGGGGAAGATATGCAGCCCGGACTCGGTATCGGAAAAGATGCACTCGCTGAGCGGCTTGGCGCCGAG
>NCEH01000081.1 GCA_002304505.1 Rhizobiales bacterium 32-66-11
GCCGAGAACGGCACCAGCAGCCGCTCGGGAATGCCGCCGAACGAGAGGCCCACCTCGAAGGCGTGCTCGCTCACGTTCAGGTCCCAGAACTGGTGCTGGAGCACGATGGTCATCTCCTCGGGATATTTCTCGCGCATGCGCTGCGAGAGCCGCACGCCGGGGGCGCGGGGATCGAAGGAGACGTAGAAATGATGGTCGCCCGGCAGGCCGTCGCGGGCGACGTCGGAAAGCACGCGGCGCACGACGCCGCGCAGCGCTTCCTGCGCCAGAAGATCGTACCGGATATGATCGACCGAAGACATGGGGTGCGGTGCTCGCGGCCGGTGCCCGTTGCAGACGAGACTTACGCGCTACGGAAGGCATGCCGCCCATCCGCTACGGTCATGAGACCCATCCCCTTCCCCGCAGGTCCGGCCGGCCCTTGGAGGAAGTGGAGGCTTCTGTTGCCAGGTGCCTCCGAACCCCGCCTAGCCAGTGCTACCCGGTAGGACTTTTATTTCGGTACCTTTACCGCTCACGCGGCAACGGCAACCGGAGCATAGTTGTCATTCGCAACTATAGGTCGGCCCGATATCGGCGGAACCATGCCGAGCGAAAGAAAGCCCTTTACACCCTCGTCGATCCTATTTCGCCCCCGCCGCAACCCGCAAAGCCTTGCGAAATCACGGGTTCTGGTGGAGGCGCCGGGTACTGCCCCCGGGTCCGAAAGGCTTATTCCGACAACCATTTATCGCCATATCTGGCTTGCGCCAGCGCGATGAATATAGGCTCCGGCCCGGCATGATGAAAGGGGCAAGCGGGGGTTTTCCCGCCACGGCGGCGGAATGCCCCGCGTCTGGAGCACGTTCGGCGAACACCGGCTCGCCCAACGTGCTCCAGGCTTTTGTTTTGATGCGTTTTCTTAACGCAAAACCGGAATCCACTTTTGCTGAAAACGCTCTAGCCGTCCGAAAGCGGGTGCAGGTCGCGCACCATCTGCTTCAGCCGCTCGTCCAGCACATGGGTGTAGATCTGGGTGGTGGAAATATCCGCATGGCCAAGCAGGGTCTGGACGATCCGCAGGTCCGCCCCATGGGCCAAAAGATGGCTCGCGAACGCATGCCGCATCACATGGGGCGAGAGCTTGGCCGGGTCGAGCCCGGCGGCCACCGCGAGGTCCTTCAGCTCGCGTGCGGTCTGCTGGCGGGTGACGTGGCCGGATTTCGCACCGGTGGGAAACAGCCATTTGGAGGCATCCAGCCCGGCGGCGCGGCGCGCGTCCAGATAGGCCGCCATGATCGTCTTCGCCGGTCCGCTCAGGGGCACGAGCCGATCCTTGCCGCCCTTGCCGGTGACGATGATGGCATCGGAGCGGCTGCGGGCGGCGGTGGCGGGAAGGGCGGTCAGCTCCGAAATGCGCAGGCCGGTGGCGTAGAGAAGCTCGATGCAGCAGGCGACCCGCAGCCGGCGCAGCCTCTCGCCGTCGCTCTCGGCGGCGGCGACGCGGGCATGGGCGGTGTCGATCAGCCGGCCCACCTCCTCCACGCTCAGCACCTTGGGCAACGGGCGCGCCCGCTTGGGCCCTTCCAGCACGGCGGCGGGATCGCCGCTGCGGTGGCCTTCGGCATAGAGGAAGCGGTAGAGCTGGCGGATCGCGGAAAGCCGGCGGGCCACCGTGGTGGTCTTGAAGCCGCGCGCGGAAAGATCGGCGAGATAGGCCCGCAGCACCGGCGTGGTGGCGGCCGCGACGGTTTCGCCCCGTGCGGCGAGGAACGTGGAAAAATCCTCGAGGTCGCGGCGATAGGCGTCGAGCGTGTTGGCGCTGGCGCCGCGCTCCACCGCCTGCATGTCGAGAAACAGGGCCAGCGGCCCGCTGCCGGAAAGGCCGGTGCGGGAGGTGCCGGCAGGCGTCATCGCCCGCGTCTCATTTCTGGAAGCGGTCGTTGGGGACGGTAATGGTCACGTCCCGCGTCACCGGTTCCACTTTGGTGGCGAGCCAATAAGCGCCACCATAGACCAGGGCTACAAGGACGGCGATCGCCGCCAGGAGGCGGATCAGACTGGGCACGGTGCGATTTACCTGCGTTCTGCCTTGCCTGTGTTCCACGCGAATCGCCGGCCGGCGCTGCGCCTTGCACAGGTGACATGCGCGCGCGCCTCTTTCAACCGCCATTGCCCCCCCGCCACGGCAATGCTAGTGCGCTTTTTTCGCGCTTCACGCCCATTTTGAAGCCATGCGTGCGGACGGAGGTGTCTTTGACCAGCGAGAGCGAGCGAGAGTCGGGAGCGATGCCGGAGCCGGCGCCGAATGGCGCGCTGCTGGCCTTGCTTGGCCGCCGTTCGATCGTGCTCGTGGGGATGCCGGGCGCCGGGAAATCCTCGGTCGGCCGCCGCCTCGCCAAGCGCCTCGCCTTGCCGTTCGTGGATGCGGACGAGGAAATCGTCCGCGCCGCCGGCATGAGCATTCCGGAAATCTTCGCGCGCCGCGGCGAGGCCGAGTTTCGTGAGGGCGAGCAGCGCGTGGTGGCGCGCCTGCTGCAATCCGGGCCCATGGTGATCGCCACCGGCGGCGGTGCCTTCATGCGCGCGGACACCCGCGCCGCCATCTCCGCAGCCGGGGTCTCGGTATGGCTGGAGGCGGACCTCCACACACTGCTGCGCCGCGTGAAGAAGCGCAACGACCGGCCGCTGCTCGCCCAGGGCGATGCGGAAGCCAAGCTCGCCGCCTTGCTGGCCGCGCGCGGCCACATCTATGCCCTTGCCGACGTGCGGGTCGAATCGCGTGACGTCGTGCATGAAACCGTGGTGGAAGAAGTGATCGCCGCCGTGACGCGCCACTTCGCGCCGATCCAGGACCAGACCCCATGACCAGCCTTTCCGCCGCGTCTTCCCCCATCGCTCCCGAGGCCGGCGCGCGAATCGTGCGGGTGGATCTCGCCGGCCGGCCCTATGACATCGCCATCGGGCCGGGCCTGCTCGCTGGGATCGGCACCCGCATCGCCGCCTTGCGGCCGGGGGCGCGGGTGGCCATCGTCACCGACGAAAATGTGGCCGAGCAGCATCTTGGAACCGTCGAGACGGCGCTGGGGGAAGCCGGCATCGCCCAATCCGCCGTGATCGTCGCGCCGGGCGAGAAATCCAAGAGCTACAAGGGCCTGGAGCAAGTCACCGAGGGCCTGATCGCGGCCCGCATCGAGCGGCGCGACCTGGTGCTGGCGCTCGGCGGCGGCGTGGTGGGCGATCTCGCGGGCTTTGCGGCCGCCGTGGTGCGGCGCGGTGTGGATATCGTCCAGGCGCCGACCACCTTGTTGTCGCAGGTGGATTCCTCGGTCGGCGGCAAGACCGGCATCAATTCCCCCCAGGGCAAGAATCTGGTGGGTGCGTTCCATCAGCCGGTGCTGGTGGTGGCGGACACCGCCGCGCTCGACACGCTGCCGCCCCGCGAAGTGCGCGCCGGCTATGCGGAAGTTGCCAAATACGGCCTTCTGGGCGATGCGCCCTTCTTCGGCTGGCTGGAGGCGCACGGCGCCGAGGTTCTGGCCGGGGGCGACGCGCGGGTGGAGGCGGTGGCGGCCAGCTGCGCCGCCAAGGCCGCCATCGTCGCGCGCGACGAAAAGGAAACCGGCGACCGGGCCCTGCTCAATCTCGGCCACACCTTCGGCCATGCTTTGGAGGCGGGCGCCGGCTTCTCGAACCGCCTGCTCCACGGCGAAGCGGTGTCCATCGGCATGGCGCTGGCGTTCGCCTTCTCGGCGCGGCTCGGCCTGTGCACCGGGCAGGATGTGGTGCGCGCCACCCGCCATTTGGAAGCGCTCGGCCTGCCGACCCGCATCGCCGACGTGCCGGGCGACCTGCCGGATACCGACGGGCTGATGATGCTGATCGCCCAGGACAAGAAGGTGAGCCGCGGCGCGCTGACCTTCATCCTGGTGCGCGGCATCGGCGAAGCGTTCATCGCGAAAGATGTGGACGGCGCCGAGGTGCGCGCGTTCCTGGAGCAGATGCGCAAGGCATAGAGGTCCAAAGCCGGCGCGGCGCCGGCGCCCGCGCAACGCCGGAGTTGCCGGACGCGTGCGGGAGCGCTATGGAGGCGGCCACTTTTCAAGAACCCGTGTCGTTCAACCGGGCGCGGGGAGGGTTAAGGGAATGTGCCAGACGGCCGCCATCATCTGTGTTCCACACTGCGCCCTGCGGCGCGGCCTGGGCAAACGCGCGCGAAAATGACGCGCGCCTGAACGCGATACGCGGGCGCGGCGCGCCGGTCTCGCCGATGACGGCCCCCGGCACTCGATGCCGGCCGAACCCTGATCCCATAGCCCCTGTTGAGAGAGATGCGAGCCATGGCTCGGCTTGTCATGAAGTTCGGCGGCACGTCCGTCGCCAATATCGAACGTATCCAGAATGTCGCGCGCCATGTGAAGCGTGAGGTGGAGGCCGGCTATAGCGTCGTGGTCGTGGTCTCCGCCATGTCCGGCAAGACCAATGAATTGGTCGCCTGGTGCCGCGAGGCCTCCACGCTGCACGATGCGCGCGAATATGACGCCGTGGTGGCGTCCGGTGAGCAGGTGACGTCGGGTCTCCTCGCCATCGCGCTCCAGGCCAAGGGGCTGAGCGCCCGGTCCTGGCAGGGCTGGCAGGTGCCGATTTCCACCGACGATGCCCACGGCGCTGCCCGCATCCTGGAGATCGACGGCACGGCGCTGGGCGCGGCCCTCGACGCGGGGGAGGTGGCGGTGGTGGCCGGCTTCCAGGGCATGCACCTGCCTTCGGGCCGCATCACCACGCTTGGGCGCGGCGGTTCGGACACCAGCGCGGTGGCGCTGGCTGCGGCCATCGGCGCGGAACGCTGCGACATCTATACCGATGTGGACGGCGTCTATACAACCGATCCGCGCGTGGTGCAGCGCGCCAAGCGCATGAAGTGCATCGCGTTCGAGGAAATGCTGGAAATGGCGTCGCTCGGCGCCAAGGTGTTGCAGGTGCGCTCGGTGGAACTGGCCATGGTGCACAAGGTGCGGACCTTCGTGCGCTCCAGCTTCGAGGATCCCGACGCCCCGCACATGAGCACGGTCGAGGCGGCGGGCACGCTGATCTGCGACGAGGAGGAAATCGTGGCAAACCAGATGGAATCGCAGGTGGTGACGGGCATCGCCTTCGCCAAGGACGAGGCGCAGGTGTCCATTCGCCGCGTGGCCGACAAGCCCGGCATCGCCGCCGCCGTGTTCGGCCCGCTGGCCGAGGCCCACATCAATGTGGACATGATCGTGCAGAACGTGTCGGCCGACGGCTTCACCGACATCACCTTCACGGTGCCCTCGGCGGATTACGACCGGGCCCGCGCGGCGCTGGAAAATTCCCGCGATTCCATCGGCTTCCAGGTGCTGGAAGGGGCAACCGACGTCACCAAGGTGTCGGTGATCGGCATCGGCATGCGCTCGCATGCGGGCGTCGCGGCGGATGCGTTCCGCGCGCTGGCGGGGAAGGGAATCAACATCCGCGCCATCACCACGTCGGAAATCAAGATCTCGATCCTGATCGATGCCGCCTATACCGAACTTGCGGTGCGGACTCTCCATTCGCTATACGGTCTCGATAGCTGATAATCGAGACTGCGGGGGCGGGTCATCGGCGGTCATACGAGGTGAGAACGCCTCGCAACTCTTGAAGGATGCGGCCGATGCGTGGCGCGCTTGGCGGGCCTCGGGTGCTGTTAAGACGTCTCCGCGAGGTCATGGCGGAGCCGGTCAGCGCCCAGGACCGCCTGGATAAGATCGTTGTCCTGATCGCCGCCAACATGGTGGCGGAGGTGTGCTCGGTCTATGTGCTGCGCGTGGACCAGACGCTCGAGCTGTATGCCACCGAAGGTCTGAACCGTGATGCGGTTCACTTGACCGTCATGCGGGTGGACGAGGGCCTGGTCGGCCATGTGGCGCGCGAGGCGGAATCGCTCGCGCTTTCCGACGCCCAGCATCACCCAGAATATTCCTATCGCCCGGAAACCGGCGAAGAAATCTACAATTCCTTCCTCGGCGTGCCGATCCTGCGGGCCGGCAATACGCTGGGCGTGCTGGTGGTGCAGAACCGCGCCCGCCGGACCTATGCGGAAGAGGAGATCGAGGCGCTCCAGACCACCGCCATGGTTTTGGCGGAGATGATCGCCTCGGGCGAACTCACCGCGCTCGCCAAGCCGGGCGCGGAACCGGCGGTGCGCCGGCCGCTGCATCTCACCGGCATCGCCCTGGCAGATGGGCTCGGCCTCGGGCATGTGGTGCTGCACGAGCCGCGCATCGTCGTCACCAATGTCATCGCCGACGATGTGAACAAGGAAGTGGTGCGGCTCGATGGTGCCATCGGCAAGCTGCGCGCCTCCATTGATCTGCTGCTGGAGGATGATGGCCTCTCCAAGGCCGGCGAGCATCGCGAGATTCTCGAAGCCTATCGCATGTTCGCCCATGACCGGGGCTGGATGCACCGCATGCGTGAGGCGGTCATGTCCGGCCTCACCGCGGAAGGCGCGGTCGAGCGGGTGCAATCCGATACCCGCGCCCGCATCATGCGCGCGTCCGACCCCTATCTGCGCGAGCGCCTGCACGATCTCGACGATCTCGCCAACCGCCTGTTGCGCGAATTGACCGGGCGCGGGCGCGCCTCCGACCGGACGGACCTGCCGGAAAACGCGGTGCTGGTGGCCCGCAACATGAGCCCCGCCGCGCTGCTGGACTATGACCGCACGCGCATTCGCGGCCTGATCCTGGAAGAAGGCGGCACCACCAGCCACGTCACCATCGTCGCGCGGGCGCTGGGGATTGCGGCGGTCGGGCAGGTGGAGAATGCCGCCGGCCTCGCCGATCCCGGCGATCCGGTGATCGTCGACGGCCAGGCGGGGGAAGTGCATCTGCGCCCGCCCGGCGATGTCGAGGCGGCCTATGCCGAGAAGGCGCGCTTCCGCGCCCGCCGGCAGGCGCAATATGCCGCGCTGCGCGATCTGCCCTCGGTCACCCGCGACGGGGTGCAGGTGGACCTGCATCTGAATGCGGGCCTGCTGGTGGACCTGCCGCATATCGCGGAAACCGGTGCCTCGGGCATCGGCCTGTTCCGCACCGAACTCCAGTTCATGATCGCCTCCACCTTCCCGCGCATCTCGGAACAGCTGAACCTGTACCGCGCGGTGCTGGATGCCGCCGCCGGCCGGCCGGTGACCTTCCGCACGCTGGATATCGGCGGCGACAAGGTGCTGCCCTACATGCGCACGGTGGAAGAGGAGAATCCGGCGCTCGGCTGGCGCGCCATCCGCCTCGGCCTGGATCGGCCCGGCCTGCTGCGCAGCCAGCTGCGGGCGCTGCTGCGCGCCGGCGCGGGGCGCGATTTGCGCATCATGTTCCCCATGATCGCGACCGCGGGCGAGTTCGACCAGGCGAAGGCGATCCTCGAGCGCGAGCTGACCCATCTGCGCAAGCACGGCCATGTGCTGCCCGAGCGGGTGTTCGTGGGCGCCATGGTCGAGGTGCCCTCGCTCCTGTTCGAGCTCGACGAGATTCTCTCGCGGGTGGATTTCCTCTCCGTCGGCTCGAACGATCTGGTGCAGTTCCTGTTCGCCGCCGACCGCGCCAATGTGCGGGTGGCGGAACGGTTCGACCCGCTCTCGCCGGCGGCGCTGCGGGCGTTCCGCATGGTGGCGGAGGCCGGCGCGCGCCACGGCAAGCCGGTGACCTTGTGTGGCGAGCTGGCCTCGCGCCCGCTGGAATCCATCGCCCTCGCCGCGCTCGGCTATCGGGCGCTGTCACTGTCCCCGGCCGCCATCGGCCCGGTGAAGTCCACCTTGTTGCGGCTCGATGTTGAGGCCGCGCGCGCCGTGCTGCTGCCGCTGCTGGCGGATACGACCGGCACGGTGGACGTGCGCGGCGCCTTGCGGGCCTTCGCCGAACAGAGCGGATTGCTGCTTTGAGCGGGTTTCTCCTGTTGTGCGGTGTGTCTTGTGAGTGATCTGCCCCTCGCCAAGCTCGAACAATTGGTCGCCCGCCACCGCGAGGTGGAGGCTTTGCTTTCCGCCGGCGCGGAGGGTGACGAATATGTGCGGCTCGGCCGCGAGTTTTCCGATCTCACCCCGGTGGTCGAGCAGGTGCAGGCGCTGAAAGCCGCCGAGCGCGGCCTTGCCGAAGCGCGCGACCTTGCGGCGGAAGCGGGCGGCGACCCGGAAATGCGCGCGCTCGCGGAAAGCGAGCAGGAGCGGCTGACGGGCGAAATCGAGCGGCTGGAAAAGGCGGTGCGCCTCGCCCTGCTGCCCAAGGACGCCATGGACGAGCGCGGCATCATCCTGGAAGTGCGCGGCGGCACCGGCGGCGACGAGGCCGCGCTGTTCGCCGGCGACCTGTTCCGCATGTATTCGCGCTACGCCGCCGAAAAGGGCTGGACCGTGGAAATCCTCTCGGAGAGCGAGGGCACCATGGGCGGATATAAGGAAGTGATCGCCGCCATCCACGGGCGCGGCGCCTTCGCCCGGCTGAAATTCGAATCCGGCGTGCACCGCGTGCAGCGGGTGCCGGCGACCGAGACCTCCGGCCGCATCCACACCTCCGCCGCTACCGTCGCGGTGCTGCCCGAGGCGGAAGAGGTGGATGTGGAGCTGAACGAAAGCGATCTGCGCATCGACGTCTATCGCGCCCAAGGCGCGGGCGGCCAGCATGTGAACAAGACCGAAAGCGCGGTGCGCCTCACCCATCTGCCCACCGGGCTGGTGGTGGCGGTGCAGGACGAGCGCTCCCAGCATCGCAACAAGGCGCGCGCCATGGCGCTGCTGCGCTCGCGCCTACTGGACGGCGAGCGCCAGCGCCAGGAAGCCGGCCGCGCGGCGGACCGGCGCGGGCAGGTGGGCTCGGGCGATCGCTCCGAGCGCATCCGCACCTATAATTTCCCGCAAGGACGCGTGACCGATCACCGCATCAACCTCACCCTCTACAAGCTGGAGGAAGTGATCGCGGGCACCGCCTTGGACGAGATCATCGATGCGCTCGTCACCGAGCATCAGGCCGAGCTGATGGCCTCGGCGGACAACAATTGAGCAGGCCGGCCGTCGGCGCCCCGACCCGCGCGGCGGTGCGCCGATCGCTCGCGGCCCGGCTCCGCGCCGCCGGCGTCGAGAGCGCCGATCTCGACGCCCGCCTGCTCCTCGCCGATGCGCTCCAGGTGGCGCCCGCCGATCTGCTGCTGGCCGGCGACGTGCCGGTGGATGAGGCCGCCCTCGCCGCCGTCGAGGCCCGGGTCGACCGGCGCCTCGCCGGCGAGCCGGTGGCGCGCATCCTGGGCGAGAAGGAATTCTGGAGCCTCCCGTTTCGCCTTTCCGACGAAACGCTGGTGCCGCGCCCCGATACCGAGACCCTGGTGGAAGCGGCGCTCTCCGCATTGGGCACGCGGCGCGGTGCGCGGCTGAGGGTGCTGGACCTCGGCATCGGCAGCGGCGCCATTCTCGCGGCGCTGCTGAGCGAGCTGCCGCAGGCATTCGGGGTGGGCGTGGACCGCTCCGCCGGGGCCGCTGGCACCGCCCGCGACAATCTGGCGCGACTGGGTCTGGCGGCGCGCAGTGTGGTGCGGATCGGCGACTGGGCGCAGGATCTGGAAGGGCCGTTCGACCTCGTGGTCTCCAACCCGCCTTATATTCCGAGCGGCGATCTGCCCGCGCTGGAGCGCGAGGTGCGCCTGTTCGATCCCGCGCCGGCGCTGGACGGCGGGGCCGACGGGCTCGACGCCTATCGCGCGATTCTTGCTGCACTGCCAAGCTTGCTGGCGCCGCAGGGCATCGCCGTGCTCGAACTGGGCATCGGGCAGGAGGGCGACGTCGCCGCTCTGGCACGGGCGCAGGGCCTGCGCGTGGAGGCTCCCGCGCGGCCGGACCTGGGCGGCATTCCGCGCGCTTTGGTGCTGCGGGCGCCCTGAGCCGGCCCGCCGGGCTCGGGCAACCCGCCGCGCGCCAGCGGGAATTTGAGGCGCCGCCGTGAAAAAACCGCTTGGAAGGGCTAAGCGAACTGGCTAGTGTCCTTGGCAGGAATCGTACCGGGGCTTCGGTCCATATGGTTGAGGCCCGCG
The DNA here is from genome assembly GCA_002304505.1 of Rhizobiales bacterium 32-66-11. Taxonomy (GTDB): domain Bacteria; phylum Pseudomonadota; class Alphaproteobacteria; order Rhizobiales; family Xanthobacteraceae; genus NCEH01. The sequence goes on from NCEH01000081.1 coordinate 10,060, forward strand.
CCTGAAACTGGAACCTTGTTTCGGGGGTGTGGCAGGCGAAAGTTGATGACGCACCGATGTTGCGTCACGGCATTCCTTCACGGGACGATCGAATACCCACTGTCTCGCACGCACGCCGAGAACGGTTGCGCCGCTAACGGTAGCGTCGAGAAATGGCTTGGCTGGCCGCGCGTTTTGCGCGGAACGGGGCTCATGGTCGAACAGATCCGAACTGACATCAGGTGTGGATTTGGAAGGAGCGCGGGCGCAGCTCGCGTTCGTGGTTGACGACACCCCCGACGGATTTGAACCCGGCCGCGGCGGGCGCCTTTCTGGCACCCGTCCGAGCGGACCGGACGCAGAACGGCGATGAGCGCCGAGCGAGTAGAGAACGATTCAGATGAGAAATGGTCAGCAGAAGCGTCCGCGCGGCCGTAACAACAATAACAATAACAACAATAATAATAACAATAACAATCGCCGCGGCTCCAACCCCCTGACGCGGGTCTATGAGTCCAACGGCCCCGATATGAAGGTGCGCGGCACCGCCCATCACATTGCAGAAAAATATCTCCAGCTGGCGCGCGATGCCCAATCGTCGGGCGATCATGTGGCCGCGGAAAACTATTTTCAGCATGCTGAACATTACATCCGCCTGATCGCCTCCCTGCAGGGCCAGTTCGCGCCCCAGCCGCAGCCCGGCTTCGGCAATGAGGACCAGGAGGACGAGGACGGCGAGGAGAATGTAGCCGGCGAAGGCCAACAGCCCCCGGCTCAGCCGCAGCAGCAGCCCTATGCCCGCGAGGCGCAGTTCCAGCCGCGCCCGCCGCGCGACGACCGTTTCCCCCGCGAGGATCGCCAGCCGCGCGATGATCGCCAGCCGCGGGACAATCGCCAGGGCGGCTATCAGCGCCGCAACGAAGAGGGCGGCGAAGGCTATCAGCAGCAGCCGCCGCGCGATTATCGCCCGCGTTCGGACGAGCAGGGCTATGCCCCGCGTCCGCCGCGCGCGCCCCGCGCCGAGGATGAGCAGGGCTATGCGGCCCGTCCCCCCCGCGCTCCGCGCGGTGAGGAGGAGGGGCAGGGCTATGCCCCGCGTCAGCCGCGCGCGCCCCGTACCGAAGATGAGCAGGGTTATGCGCCCCGTCCGCCCCGCGCTCCGCGTGGCGAGGAGGAGGGACAGGGCTATGCCCCGCGCCCGCCACGCGCGCCCCGCGCCGAGGATGAGCAGGGCTATGCGGCCCGTGCGCCCCGCGCCCCGCGTGGCGAGGAGGAGGGACAGGGCTATGCCCCGCGTCAGCCGCGTGCGCCCCGCGCCGAGGATGAGCAGGGTTATGCCCCCCGTCCGCCCCGCGCGCCGCGCGAGGAGCGCCCCGAGGCGGCCGATCTCGGCTTGCCGTCCTTCATCACCGGCGGCTTGCCGCTGAAGGAGGCGCGGGAGCGTCCGGCCCGCGCGGAACGTACGCCGCGTCCGGCGGAGGAGGCCGCGCCCGCCCCGGCGGAGCGTCCCGTCGCCGCTGAACTGCCGTTTGAGGAGGCGCCTGCGGTTGCCAAGCCGGCGGCTGCCGCCCCCGCTCCCGCGCCTGAGGCTCCCGCAGCGGAGCCCGCTCCGGTTCCGGCGGCGAGCGTCGCGTCCGAGCCGGTCGAAGCGGCCGCTGCGCCGGCTGCCACCGAGGGCGGCGCCGCTCCCGAAGCGCCCGCCGGCACGGACGAGGAAGCCGCGCCTTTCCGTCGCCGCCGCCGCTATCGCACCCGCGCCGAGCGCGCCGAGGAGGCTGCGAACCAGGCGCCCAGCGACGTGGAGCCGAGCCTCGGCGAGTGATCTCTTCTCCGCTGCACTGAAACGCGAAAGGCCCGGCAATGCCGGGCCTTTTTATTGGCGATGTGTCGACGCGGCGGCGGCAGGGACATCCCATGCCGCGGGTCGCCCCTCGCGCGGTGGCGAGAGCATTTCGCGCCCGCCGCCCGCCAGGTGCGGGGGCGGCAGGCAGGCGCATGGCCCTCGGCCTTATTCGGCCGGGGTGCCGGCGAGCATCGCCCCCTTGCCGGCAAGCGTGACCGACAGCGCCGGGATCGGCTGCCGCACCAGGATCCAATAGATGATCGCCGCCGCCAGGGCGACCACGGAGCCGGTGATCAGCGCCGGAGTGAAGGTGCCGGTGGACTGGACGATGAAGCCCGTGACGGTCGGTGCGAGCGCGCCGCCGATATAGCCGCCGAAATTCTGCACCGAGCCGATGGACGCGGTGCAATTGGCCGGCGCTGCCACCGAGGCCATGGCCCAGGCGGACGAGGAGCAGGAATAGACCAGGAACAGCGAGGCGGAGATGCAGCCGATCGCCAGGATGTCGCTCGGCGCCTCGGCGGCGATCAGGGTGAACAGCGCGGTGAGCACCAGCGCGCCCGCCATGGGATATTTGCGCGCCATCATGGGATCGACCCCGCGCCGGGCCAGCACGTCGACGATGCGTCCCCCCGAAACCGCGCCGAGCACGCCGAAGGCGAACGGAATGGTGGCGACCCAGCCGGTCTTCGAGATGGTGAAGTGCCGTTCGATCTCCAGATAGCCGGGCAGCCAGGCGGTATAGAGCCAGGTCACATAGATGCAGCCGAAATAGCCGGCGATCATGCCCCAGGTGGTCTTGAAGGCGAACAGGCGCTTCCAGTCCGCCCAGGTGACGCGGGCGGGTGCGTCCAGGGGATCGCCCTCCTTCAGGAAGGCCTTTTCCTCCGCTGTCAGATTGGCCTGCTCGGGATTGCGGAACACCAGGAAATAAACACAGGCCAGCGCGAGGCCCGCAACGCCCATGGCGACGAACATCCAGCGCCAGCCGAACGAAAGCATCAAAAGCGTGAGTACCGGCACCGCGATCGCCGTGCCGAGCGAGGAGGCGCTGTTCCAGATGCCGGTGGCGGTCCCGCGCTGGCGGATGTTGAACCAGTCGCGTGAGATGCGGGCGCAGGTGGGGAAGTGCGGCGCCTCGCCCATGCCGAGGATGAAGCGCGCGCCGGCGAACTGCCAGAAGTTCTGAACCAGCCCGCCGAGCATCTGCCCCAGCGACCAGCAGGTCAGCCCCACCGTGAGCGACAGGCGCGGCCCGAACCGGTCGATCAGCGCGCCGGCGGGCAATTGGGAGAAGGCGTAGGCCCACAGGAAGGCCGAGAGCAGCAGCCCCATTTCGCCGATGGAAAAGTGCAATTCCTCACGGATCAGCGGGTTTGCGACCGCGAGCGTGGCGCGGTCCACGTAATTGACCACGCCCGCGGTCACCAGCAGGGCCAGCGTGAGGGTCTGGGTGCGCTTCAGGCGCGCAGTGCCCTTGGACTCGAGCATTCACTTCCTCCCAATTCGGTTTTTTTCGATGCTAGGGCCGATCGGGACGGTGTAAATGCCGCGCTGCGGTATGCCGCTGGGTGAGGCGCAGTGCGGTTCGCGAGCCGGCTCGACGTCAGGAAAGTGTGACGTTGGGGGAGGGGCGGCGGGTGTCGCAGACGTTTCTTTTGAAACGATTGAATTTTAACGCAACGAGGCGCCATTGTGCGTCGCAACAGAGCGCGCGCGCGAATTTCCGTCACCTTTTCGTGAATTTACCTATGGGTATGCCGGTAGCGAGGGTCGTGGCCCCGCGCTTCGAAAGTCGTGCGTCGCCGGCCCGGTATCACAATTTGCGCAGGCTGACTTCGGCGATCTCATGATCGCCCGCCTTGCGCAGGATCAGGTCGGCGCGCTGGCGGGTGGGCAGGATGTTTTCCTGCAGGTTCGGCAGGTTGATGCGCTGCCAGATGGAGAGGGCGGTCGCCTTGGCCTCCTCCTCCGTGAGCTTGGAATAGCGATGGAAATAGGACATGGGGTCCATGAACGCCGTGGAGCGCAGGCGCATGAAGCGCTCCACGTACCATTGCTGGAGAATGTCCTCGTCCGCGTCGATATAGACCGAGAAGTCGAAGAAGTCCGAGACGAATGGGATTTCCTTGCCGTCGCGCGGCAGCCGCCCGGTCTGGAGCACGTTCAGCCCCTCGACGATCAGAATGTCCGGCCGGTCCACTTCCACCCGCTGGTCGGGCATCACGTCATAGAAGAAATGGCTGTAGAGCGGCGCGCGCACCGGGCGGCGGCCGGCCTTGATGTCGGTGAGGAAGCGCAGCAGCAGCGGCAGGTCGTAGCTTTCCGGAAAGCCCTTCTTCTCCATCAGCCCCTCGCGCTCCAGCACCGCATTGGGCAACAGGAAGCCGTCGGTGGTCACGAGGTCCACCTTGGGGGTGTTGGGCCAGCGGGCGAGCAGGGCCTGGAGCACGCGCGCGGTGGTGGACTTGCCCACCGCCACGGAGCCGGCGACGCCGATGATATAGGGCATCTTGCCGTCGCCATTGTTGCCGTGGTCCAGGAAGTGGCTCATGGCGCGGAACAGCTTCTGCGTCGCGCCCACATAGAGCGAGAGCAGGCGCGAGAGCGGCAGGTAGATTTCCTCCACCTCGCTGATGGACAGGCGGTCGTTCAGGCCCTGCAGGCGAATGATCTCCTCCTGCCGCAGCGGCATGGGCGTGTCCTGGCGCAGGACCGCCCATTCCTCGCGGGAGAAGGTGCGATAGGGCGAAAGGCCGGGATCGACCTGCTGGTCCATCTGGCGTCTCCTTGCCGTCGAAGCGTCAGCCGCGGGGTCGCGCGGCCTTTTCGTCGTGACCGGATCGTGCGGTGCGTCGGGCGAGTTCGGCGTGGACGTCATCGAGCGGAACGCCCCGTGCGTGGAGAAGGACGGCGAGATGGTAAAGCAGATCGGCGGTTTCCGCGACGAGCGCGGCCGGCGGCTCGGAAAGCGCGGCGATCACCGTTTCCACCGCTTCCTCGCCCAGCTTCTGTGCGCATTTGGCCACCCCCTTGTCGAGCAGGGACCGGGTGTAGGACGCCTCCGCCGTCGCGGCGGCGCGGGCGGCCACGATCTGCTCCAAATCGGCAAGGGTTACGCGCGCGTCAGTCATTGTCGTGTCCAGTGGAACGCCGGCGGCCTCAGGTATCGAGGCGCACGGGAAGGCCGGCGCGCGCCAGATGGGCCTTGGCCTCGCCCACGCTGAAGGTGCCGAAATGGAAGATGGAAGCGGCGAGCACCGCCGCGGCGCCGCCATCGCGCACGCCTTCCACCAGGTGATCGAGCGCGCCGACGCCGCCCGAGGCGATCACCGGCACGTGCACCGCGTCCGAGACCGCGCGGGTCAGCGCGACATCGAAGCCGATGCCGGTGCCGTCGCGATCCATGGAGGTGAGCAGGATTTCGCCCGCGCCGAGGTCAACAACCTCGCGGGCATATTGGATGGCGTCGAGCCCGGTCGGCTTGCGCCCGCCATGGGTGAAGATCTCCCAGCGATTGGCCTCGCCGGGGGCGCTGACCTTCTTGGCGTCGATCGCCACCACGATGCATTGCTCGCCGAACTTTTCCGCCGCCTCGCCCACGAAGGCGCGGCGGTTCACGGCGGCGGTGTTGATGGAAACCTTGTCGGCGCCGGCATGCAGCAGGGTGCGCACATCGTCCACGGTGCGCACGCCGCCGCCGACGGTGAGCGGCATGAAGCATTGCTCGGCGGTGCGGCGCACCACGTCGAGAATGGTGCCGCGATCCTCGTGGCTGGCGGTGATGTCGAGGAAGGTCAATTCGTCCGCGCCGGCGGCGTCATAGGCGCGCGCGGCTTCCACCGGGTCGCCGGCATCGCGCAGATCGACGAACTGGACGCCCTTGACGACGCGGCCGTCCTTCACGTCCAGGCAGGGAATGACGCGGACTTTGAGCATGTTGGAACAACTCGAGCGTGCGGCGCAAACCTATGGCCGAATTCAAACTTGATGTCATCTTTTGCGGGCAAAATGGTGCATCGCCGCGGCGATTTCCATCCTGCCGCAACGGCAGGTGCCGGGCTCAGCGCCCAGCCATGAGTTGCAGCGCCTCGCGCGCGTCGAGCCGCCCGTCATAGAGCGCGCGGCCGGAAATCGCCCCGGCGAGCTTTTTCGCCCGCGGCTCCAGCAGCGCTTCCACGTCGCTCAGCGAGCCGAGGCCGCCGGAGGCGATGACGGGGATATTCACCACGTCCGCGAGCGCGATCGTGGCGTCGAGATTGAGCCCCTTCATCAGCCCGTCGCGGGCGATGTCGGTGAAGATGATGGCGGCAACCCCGGCATCCTCGAACCGGCGGGCGATATCCTCCACCGACACGTCCGAGCTTTCCGCCCAGCCCTGCACCGCGACGCGGCCGTCGCGCGCGTCGAGCCCCACGGCCACCCGGCCGGGATGGGCTTTCGCCGCTTCCTTCACCAGCTCCGGGTCGCGCACGGCGGCGGTGCCGAGGATGACGCGGGTGACGCCCTTTTCCAGCCACGCCTCGATGGTGGCATGGTCGCGGATGCCGCCGCCGAGCTGCACCGGGATCGAGACCGTCTCCAGGATGCGGTCCACCGCCGCCGCGTTCACTGGATGGCCGGCGAAGGCGCCGTTGAGATCCACCAGATGGAGATAGCGGAAGCCGAGCGTCTCGAACTCGGCCGCTTGGGACGCGGGATCGCGGCTGAATACGGTCGCGCGGTCCATGTCGCCTTGTTCGAGGCGCACGGCGAGGCCGTCCTTCAGGTCGATGGCAGGAAACAGGATCACGGGCGCCACTTCAGGAAATTGGCGAGCAGGGC
>NCEH01000241.1 GCA_002304505.1 Rhizobiales bacterium 32-66-11
AGATCCATCAGCCGCTGGCCGCGCATGTCCTGCGCCATGCGGCGGCCGACGGCGCGCAGTTCGTCGAGCGCGGAGGTCAGCTCGCTCTCCATCTCCGACGCCAGCTTGCCGATTTCCGCGCTGACCGCCTTCACCTCCTGCGCCACGACGGCGAAGCCCTTGCCGGACTCCCCGGCGCGGGCCGCTTCGATGGTGGCGTTGAGGGCGAGAATACGAGTCTGGCCGGTGATGGCCTGGATCGCGCGGGCCTTGAGTGCCGCGATGCCCCGCGCGGTGTCAGAGAGCGCGATGACCTGTTCCGGGGTGTCGGCGCCAGCGACCGACTTTGAAACAGAGCTGGAAAGTGCGGGAAGCGATCCGTGCATAAACGGCCCTCCATATGAAAGGTATTACGCAAAAGCGGTAACAACACACTGCCGCGACGCAAAACGCGTGCCATTTCAAGTTGTGCCCTCGCCGGGCGGCATCGAACCCAAGGGACAGCAACATGGATACGGTGCAGTGCGAAGCTTGCGCGTGCATTGCAACAAGCTCAAATGATAAGCGTGCCTTTTCCACAGGCAGATTCCCGGGGAATGGCGCAATCCTGAGGCGCATCTTTTCCAATGGCACTCAGGGTCCTAATGTCGTGGCAACGCTGCCGCCATGCGCCCGGAGACGATGATGCGTAATGCCGATCCCGCCCCTGTCCACCTCGACAGCGACGCGCTCCGTAGCAAAGCTCAAGATACGCCGCAACCCTGCCGGGAAGGCGGGCGCGCCGCTGCGGCTGGATGGCGACGGACTGACGCTCGTGCGCGTGGCGGTTGATGGCGCCCCGCTCGCCGGCGGCGCCTACGAGGCCACCCCGTCCAGCCTGATCCTGCCGGCACCCGCGCGCGATGCCTTCACCCTTGAGGTGGAAACCCTGCTGGAGCCCACCTCCAACACCCAGCTCATGGGGCTCTATCGCAGCAGCGGCACCTATTGCACGCAGTGCGAGCCCGAAGGCTTTCGGCGCATCACCTATTTTCCGGACCGCACCGACGTACTCGCGGTCTACACCACCCGCATCGAGGCGGACCGGGACGAGTCGCCAGTCCTGCTCGGCAACGGCAATCTTGTGCGCAGCGGGCCGATCGAGGGCACCAACAGGCACTATGCCATCTGGCATGACCCCTGGCCGAAGCCCAGCTACCTGTTCGCGCTGGTGGGCGGG
>NCEH01000082.1 GCA_002304505.1 Rhizobiales bacterium 32-66-11
CCGGTGGTGGGGGCGACCATCATCGTCACCATGCAGAATTATCTGGCCACCTTCGGCGAGTGGGTGCTGGTGATCCAGGGTGTGATCTTCGTGATCGTGGTGTCGCTGTTCCGCCGTGGCATCGTCGGCGAGGCGCTGGCGCTGATTCAGCGGGTGCGGGATCGCTCGGCGAAATAGCCGACCGCGCCGCGCCGCCTTTCAAGGGGTCCCGGTCGGGGCCCCTTTTTCGTTGCGGGCGGGAAACCTTTTCGTCTCCTCGCGTGGCGGCACCGGCGGCAGCTGCGCCGGCGGAGCGAGGGGCGAAGCCATGCGCGGTTTCGCATTGAAGCGAAAACATCTTTCCTTCATAGAAACATCACGCAAGGCGGGACGCCGAGGAAAGGGCAATGGAATGAACGTGGCCAGCGAACGCAGTTTCCGCACCGCGCCCACAGAGGCGACGACCTTTTATGCGCGCATTTTCGGGCGTCGCGGCGTGGTGGCCTCGCACCATTATTTCTCCTCCGCCGCCGGGATCGACGCGCTGAAGGCCGGCGGCAATGCCATTGACGCGGCGGTGGCGGCGACCCTGGTGGAGGGCCTGCTGAACCCGAACATGCACACCATCGGCGGGGAATGCCCGATCCTCATCGCGCCAGCGGGATCGGGCGCGGTGATTTGCATCAACGGCAATATGGTGGCGCCGGGCCGGGCGACGCCGGAGGCGTTCCGCGCGCGCGGCCATGAGGTGGTGCCGGCCGAGGGCATTCTGGCCGCCGGCGTGCCGGGCGCCTTCGGCGCGCTCATCGTCGCGGCGCAGCGCTATGGCCGCATGAGCTTCGCCGATCTCTCCGCCCGCGCGCTGGATCTCGCCCGCACCGGCTTTCCGGTCCATGCCGGGCTGATCCGCCAGCACAAGTTCGGCATCGCCGACAATCGCGAAAAGTTTCTCGCCCAATGGCCCGGCAGCGCGGCGCTCTATCTGCGCGACGGCGAACTGCCCGCCGAGGGTTCGGCGATGACCAATCCCGCCTTCGCCGGCATGCTCGACTATCTCGTCTCGGCCGAGAAAGCCGCCGGCGGCACGCGCGAACAGGGCCTTCAGGCGGTGTTCGACGCCTTCTACAAGGGCGATGTCGCCGCGCAGATGGTGGCCTTTTCCGATTCCAATGACGGCCTGCTGACGCGCGCGGATTTCGCCGCGTTCGAGGTGCCGGTGGAGGCGCCGGTGTCGATCGATTATGCCGGCGCGCGCGTCCACAAGACCTCGGCCTGGACCCAGGGGCCGGCGCTGCTGCAGACCCTCTCCATCCTGAAATCCTTCGATCTGCCCGCGCTCGGCCACAACAGCGCGGATTATGTGCATCTGGTCGTGGAGGCGATGAAGCTCGCCTTCGCCGACCGCGAGCAATATTACGCCGACACCCGCCAGGTCTCCGTGCCGGTGGAGGCGTTGCTGTCGGATACCTACGGCGCGTTGCGCGCGAAGCTCGTGGACATGGCCCGAGCCAGCGCCGAGATGCGCCCCGGCGATCCGGTGGAGGATGTGGCCCTGCTTGCGGCGTCGCAGCGGCGCCCGCTCACCAATTGGGGCGCGGGGACGGTGCATGTGGACACCATGGACGAAGAGGGCAATGCCTGCGCCTTCACCCCGTCCGGGGCCTGGATCAAGTCGGCCGAAGTGATGCCGGCGCTGGGCTTTCCGCTCGGCAACCGGTTGTCGAATTTCCACATGGGCCCGTCCAACCATCCCAATGTGGTGGCGCCGGGCAAAAGGCCGCGCACCACCATCAGCCCCACTTTGGTCACGGTGGACGGACGCCCCACCATCGCCTGCGGCTCCATGGGCGGCGACCAGCAGGACCAGTGGCAATTGCAATTCCTGCTCAACCGGCTGGTGTTCGGCATGCCGGTGCAGGCGGCGATCGAGGCGCCGAAATTCTCCAGCGAGCATTTCCCCGGCTTCTTCGCCCCGCATGATTTCTTCCCGAGCCGCCTGCGCATCGAGGCGCGGTTCGGGGACGCGGTATTCGAGAGCCTTGCCGCGCGCGGGCACGAATTGTCCGTGGGGCCGGACTGGACCGAAGGCTTCCTGCTGGCGGCGGAGCGTCATGCCGACGGCATGCTGGAAGCCGGCTGCGACCCCCGCGGCAGCAAGTCCGAAGTCTTCCCGGCTTCCGCGCAGGCCTGGTGAGTCACCGTGCCCCCTCTCCCGCTTGCGGGGGAGGGCTGGGGCGGGGGGACCGCCGAAGGCGGAAGCGCGCAGGCGCTGGTCCATAAAAAGGCGCGGAACAAAAAAGGGGCGCCCGCAGGCGCCCCTTCTCGATTTTCTGAAGATCCAGGCTCAGGAGAGCGTGGTCAGGAGAGCGTGGTCAGGTCCTGGAACCAGTGCTGCGCCTGGGTGTAGGTCTTCACCTTCGATGAGAGCGCGTGCGGGTACACGTCGTGGACCACCCACACCTGCACCGCGTCGTCCACCACCTTCTCGTGCACCTTGGCCAGCAGCTTGTCTTGCTCGGCGGGATCGAACGTGGCGTTGATCTGGTCGCAGAGCGCATCCACCTCGGCGTTCTTATAGTGGCTCCAGTTCACGCCCACCGGGGCGATCTGCTTGGAGCTGTAGAAGCGCACGATGGCGTAGAACGGGTCGCTGGTGACATAGGCGACGTTGCTGCCGGAGATCCCGGCGAGGCTCGGATCGGCCGCGCCCTTGCGCCATGCGGTATAGGCGACTTCCTGCTCCACCGGCTGAAGCTCCAGCGCGATGCCCACTTCCGCCCAGCTCTGCTGCACGAATTCGTTCATCGGCATGGACAGCATCTGCCCGGTGCCGCCGGTGGGCACGATGAATTTCACCTTCAGCGGCTTGTCCTTGGAATAGCCGGCCTCGCTCACGAGCTTGCGCGCCGCGTCCATGTCGTAGCGGATCTTGAAGCTCGGATTGCCGAACCAGGGGCTGGACTGGGGCACCTGCCCGACCGCCGGCACCGCGAGGCCGTTCATCAATTCCACCACCGCGTCGCGGTCGATGGCGAGATTGGCCGCGCGGCGCAGGCGCACGTCGCGCCAGGGCGAGCCCTCGACCATGGACAGATGGTAGTTCCACACGTGCGGCACCACATTGGTGGAAAGGCGCATACCCGCCTGCTTGAGGCGCGAGACGCTGTCCGGCGCGGGGGATTCGATCAGGTCCACCTGGTTGGACAGCAGGGCGCTGGCGCGCGAGAGATCCTCGGGAATGCAGGTGAGGGTGAGCTTGTCCACCTTGGCGAGGCGCTTCTTGTCCCAATAATCGGGGTTCTTCAGCAGCTCCACGCGCACGCGCGGCACCAGTTCGCCCATCTTGAATGGGCCGGTGCCGGAGGGCGCCATGGCGAACTTCGCCCAATCGCCGCCGACCTTCTGGTACTGGGTGGGCGAGGAGATGAGGAACCACATCATCTGATAGGGGAACAGCGCGTCCACGCCCTTGGCGGTGATCTGCACCGTCATGTCGTCGAGCTTCTTGTAGGACGCGAGCGAGGGCAGGCGGGGCTTCACCTGCGCGGCCTGGCGGGCGTCGAACTGCGGCGCCTGGGTGTTCATAACCTTTTCCAGGTTCCAGATCACCGCGTCCGCGTTGAACGGCGAGCCGTCGTGGAATTTCACGCCCTCGCGCAGCTTGAAGATCCAGTTCTTGCGGTCGGCCGGGTCGGCTTCCCAGGAGGTGGCGAGACCGGGGATCATCTTGCCCGGACGGTCGGCGACGTCGAGCTCCCACGCCACCAGCGGGTCATAGATGGTGAGGCCGGTGAACTGATAGGCGCCGGCGCCGCGATCGGGCTGGCCGGTGGTGAGCGGCACGTCGGTCATGGAGATGCCGTAGTTCAGGCTGGAGGCCGCCTGGGCGAACACCGGGCGCGGCAGCCCGCCGAGGGTCGCGGCCGCCGCCGTGACGGCGGTGCCGGTGAGCAGGGTGCGGCGCGTCAAATCGAAGGGTGGCATCGAGGACTCCTGGAAGGTTCGTGTGTTCTTGTTTCGTGTGTTTTTTGAAATCTTCGCTCGCCGGTCTGCGCCGGCCTCTGCATCCCGGAACGGCCCGCCACCGCGCCGCGACAGGCGGGCGTCGCGGGGCTAGTTCTTCACCTCCATGGCGCCGCGCAGCCCATCGCTGACCATGTTGAAGCAGATGGAGGTCACGAAGATGCAGATGCCCGGCAGCATCGCCAGAAGCGGCTTGTTGTAGAGCGAGGTGCGCAGCGTATTCAGCATCAGCCCCCATTCCGCTTCCGGCGGGCGGGTGCCGAGGCCGAGGAAGGAGAGGCCGGCGCCGAGGATCATGGCGACGCTGATCAGGCCGGTGGCATAGACGAAGATCGGCCCCATCACGTTCGGCAGCACATGCACGCGGATGATGGTGAAGGGCCCCGCCCCGGTGGCGCGCGCCGCCTCCACATAATCGAGCGCCCGCACCCCCGCCGTGGTGCTTTCCGAAATGCGGATCAGCGGCGGGATGAACACCAAAGTCAGCGCGAGGATGGCGTTGAAGATGCCCGGCCCGAGCGCCCCGCTCACCGCCACCGCCAGCAGCACCGAGGGGAAGGCATAGAACACGTCGGTGGCGCGCATGATCAGCATGTTCAGCCAGCCGCCGGCAAAGCCCGCGATGATGCCGAGCGAGGAGCCGATGACGAAGGCGATCGCCACCGGCATGATGCCGATGAACCAGGAGAGGCGCCCGCCATAAAGCAGGCGGGTGAGCATGTCGCGGCCGAGTTCGTCGGTGCCGAGCAGATAGCCCGGCGTGCCGACCGGCTTCAGCCGCCGCGCGATGCTCCCCACATAGGGATCATAGGGCGCGATCAGCGGCGCGAACACGATCGCCAGAAACATGAGCAGCAGCACCAGCAGGCAGAACATGGTGGCCTTGTCGCGCAGCACGCGCTTGGCGACGCCGTGCCAATAGCCCTGCGGACGCTCGGCTTTCTCGGGTGCGCGGGTATCCGTTGCGGGGGTATCCTTGGCGGCAATCAGGGTCATCACCGTTTGATCCGGGGGTCGAGGAGCGCCTGGCCGAGATCGACCACGAGATTGAGCGCGACGAACAGCAGCGCCAGCACCAGGATGGTGCCCTGGAGCAACGGGATGTCGCGCTGGAAGATGGCGCTGTTCAAAAGGAATCCGGTGCCCGGCCAGGAGAACACGGTCTCCACCAGGATCGAGCCGCCCATGAGATAGCCGAGCTGCAGCCCCATGACCGCGAGCACGCTGGGCGCGGCATTTTTGGCCACGTGCAGCAGGATGCCGCCGCTGCGCAGGCCCTTGCCGCGCAAGGTGGTGATGAATTCCTGGTGCAGAATCTCGATCACCGTGCCGCGCACCGTGCGGGCGACGAGGCCGAGCGGGATGGCGCTGAGCGTCACCATGGGCAGGATGAGGAACGGCAGGTGCGCCCAATCCCACACGAATGTGCCGCCCGGCCCCGCACCCATGGAGGGGGCGAGGGGAAAGGTGACCGCGAACACCGCTACCAGCAGCATGCCGAGCCAATAATGCGGCACCGAGACGCCGGCCACCGCGAAGGTCATGGCGATGCGGTCCACCCAGGTGTCGCGGAACGCCGCCGCGAGCCCGCCCAGCAGCGTGCCGATTGCGAACGCCAAGGTGCAGGCCGCCACCGCCAGAGAGACGGTGTTCTTGAGGGCCACCGACACCTCGCCCCATACCGGGCGGCCGGTGGAGAGCGAGCGGCCGAGATCGCCCTGCACCACGCGGCCGAGCCAGATCGCGAACTGCTCGGGCAGAGGCTTGTCGAGCCCATAGTCGCGGCGCAACTGGGTGATCATCTCGGCCGGCGCGTCGGGCGGCGCGATGGCGCTGATGGGATCGCCCGGCGAGATATAGACCAGCAGGAAGCACACCAGCCCCACCGAGAGGGCGATGGGAATGGAATAGAGCACGCGGCGGACAATGTAGAAGATCATGGGGCGCGCTCCTCGGCCGCGAAGGCCATGGCGGGCGGCATCGACGGGCGCAGGCCGGCCGGGTGGATGCAGCGCACGGTGCGGTCCGGCGCGAGGGCGCGCAGATCCGGCACGGCGGCACGGCAGTTCGGCTCGGCGGAGGTGCAGCGCGGGGCGAAGGCGCAGCCCACAGGCAGGGTGCGCAGGTTGGGCGGCGATCCGGGAATGGCGGTGAGCCGCCGCCCGCGCGAGGCCGGGGTGACGGTGGCGCCCAGCAGGCCCTCCACATAGGGATGCTCGGGCGCCTCCAGCAGCGCCTCGGCGGGCGCCTCCTCGATGAAGCGGCCGGCATACATGACGGCGATGCGGTCGGCGATCTCGCCCGCCACCCCGAGATCATGGGTGACGAAGATGACGCCCATGCCCAATTCCGCCTGGATGCGCTTCAGCAGCAGCAACACCTGGATCTGCACCGTGGCGTCAAGCGCGGTGGTGGGCTCGTCGGCCAGCAGCAGCTTGGGCCGCACCGACAGCGCGACCGCGATCATCGCCCGCTGGCGCAGGCCGCCGGACAGTTCGTGCGGATAGGCATCGAGTCGCTGGCGGGCGGAGGGGATCTGCACCAGTTCCAGCAGGTCGAGCGCCCGGCGCTGCGCCTCCTGATGGCTCACGCCTTCATGCCGGCGGATGGTCTCGGTGATCTGCTTGCCGATGGTGAACACCGGGTCCAGCGCCGTCATGGGCTCCTGGAAGATCATGGAGACGAGGCGGCCGCGGATCGAGGACAGCTCGCGCTCGGAGGCGGCGACGATGTCGGTGCCGTCCACCTGGATGGTGCCGGTGATGCGGGTGCGTCTGGGCGGATGCAGGCGCATGAGCGAGCGCAGCGTCACCGACTTGCCGGAGCCGCTCTCGCCGAGGATGCACAGCGTCTCCTTCGGCGCGAGGTCGAAATCCACCCCGTTCACGGCGTGGAGGGTCGCCTCCTTCGAGACGAAGGCGACGTTCAGGTCGCGCACCTTGACCAAGGGCTGGGATTGGGACTGGAGGGCGCTCATGTCAGGCGGCCTTCGGCGCGCGGCTGTGGCCGCTGCCCGGCTGGTTGATGAGGCAGGCGGCCAGATGTTCGGCTTGGCGATCGGGCACGGCGACCGGCAGCAGCGCCGGCCGTGTGGTGGCGCACACCGCTTCGGAAAACACGCAGCGGGGGTGGAAGGCACATCCCGAAGGCGGGTTCACCGGGCTCGGCGGATCGCCCACCAAAGGCGGCGCCTCGCGGCTGCGTCCGGCCACCGAGGGGCGGCTCGCCAGCAAAGCGGAGGTGTAGGGATGGGCGGCGCCGGCGAAAATCGCCTCGGCGGCGCCGAGTTCGACCACGCGGCCGAGATACATCACCAGCACGCGGTCCGAGATATACTGAACCACATTCAGATCGTGGCTGATGAAGATGTAGGTGAGGCCGAATTCGGCTTTCAGGTCCATCAGCAGGTTCAGCACCTGCGCTTCCACCGATTTGTCGAGCGCGGAGACCGGTTCGTCCAGCACCACGAGGCGAGGGCGCAGGGCGAGGGCGCGCGCGATGTTCACCCGCTGCCGCTGCCCGCCGGACAGCTCATGGGGAAAGCGGGTGGCATATTGCGCCGGCTGGAGCCCCACGGCGGCGAGCATGTCGCGGGCGATGCCGATCGCCGCCTTGCGCGCCATGCCATGGACCATGGGCGGAAAAGCAATGGATTCCTCGATGGTCAGCCGGGGGTTCAGGGACGAGAAACTGTCCTGGAACACCATCTGCACCTGGCGGCGATAGCGCCGCAGCCCCGCCGCATCCCGCCCCAGCGCCTCGCCGTCGAACACGATCTCCCCGGCGGTGGGCTCCAGCAGGCCCATGATGAGCTTGGAGGCGGTAGACTTCCCGCAGCCGGATTCCCCCACGATGCCCAGCGTCTCGCCCTTGCGCACATCGAACGACACGGCGCTCACCGCCTGCACCGCCCCGGCGCGCCCGCCGAACAGCTTGCCGCGCCCGGCAAAGGTCTTGGTGAGGCCGGAGACGCTCAAAAGGGCCTGTGCCGGGCCGCCGACGTCGGGCAGCGGCTGCAACGGGCTCTCGGCAAGCGGCGCCGGCAGAGGGTCGGTCATCAGGGAGTCCCAAGCGCATGCTGCCCCGCAGCAATTCGCCGGGGGTGATTGTGCAGACGCTAACAACCTGTCTCCGTGGGAGGAAGAATGTTTTCTAGGCAGTAAATGCGCAAAATATCGGCGTTTCTGAATGCAAAATTAAATATGCACGGCGACGGCGCTCCCGCGGTCGCAGCTCCGCGCGGGGGAATGGCGGTTTCACGCAGTTTTCGGTCCCGGCGCTGCGACCGGCGTCGCGGCCAAGGCGCGCGTTATCCATGCACATCACAGACGCGTGACGGCGGTCTGAATGGCAGACGGCGGGGCTTCTCCCCCGCAAGAAGCCCCGCCTCCGCCACACGCCCCGGGAGGGTCAACGGCAACAGATGGACCCCATCTGCCTGCGTTGCGCCTCAGGTCGCCGGGGCGTCGACGCCGTGGTCTGGAACCGGGGAGGGGGCGTGAGCCTCCGCGCGGTTGGCGGCGGCGCGTTCCCGTCGTCCCTTCCCCAGCCAGTGCTGGAGGCGGTTCATGTAGAGATAGACCACCGGGGTCGTGTAGAGGGTGAGCACCTGGCTCACCAGCAGCCCGCCGACGATCGCGAAACCGAGCGGCCGCCGCAGTTCCGAGCCGGTGCCGGTGCCGAGCATCAGCGGCAGGCCGCCGAGCAGCGCGGCCATGGTGGTCATCATGATCGGGCGGAAGCGGGTGAGGCACGCCTGATAGATGGACTGCTCCGGCGCCATGCCCTCCTCGCGCTCCTTGGCGAGGGCGAAGTCGATCATCATGATGGCGTTCTTCTTCACGATGCCGATCAGCAGCAGGATGCCGATGAGCGCGATCACGCTCAGGTCGAAGCCGGAGACATACAGGATCAGCAAGGCCCCGAGCCCGGCCGAGGGCAAGGTGGAGAGGATCGTCAGCGGGTGGATGTAGCTCTCATAGAGCACGCCGAGGATGATGTAGACCGCGATCACGGCGGCGAGGATCAGATAGGGCTGGGTGCGCAGGGAATCCTGGAACGCCTGCGCCGTGCCTTGGAACGTGCCGATCAGCGTCAGCGGCTTGTTGATCTTCAGCTCCGCCTGCTTGATCGCATCCACCGCCTGGCCGAGCGCGGTGCCGGGGCTGAGGTTGAAGCTCAAGGTGACGGCCGGGAACTGGCCCTGGTGCGAGATCGAGAGCGACGCGCTCTTGGAGGTGTCCACCTTCACGAAGGCGGAGAGCGGGATTTCATCGCCGGTGCGCGGAGACTTCACATAGAGCTTGTCGAGCGCGCCGGTATCCACCTGGAGCTTGGGGTCGATCTCCAGGATGACGTGATATTGCGAGAGCTGGGTGAAATATTGCGCCACCTGCCGCTGGCCGAAGGCGTCATAGAGCGTGTCGTCGATCACCTGCGGCTGGATGCCGAAGCGGGCGGCGGTGTCGCGGTCGATCTTCAGCGAGACGGTGGGCGCGTTGGTCTGCTGGTCGGTGGCGACATCCTGGAGTTCCGGCAGGCCGCGCAGCATCGCCAGCATCTTCGGCGCCCATGCGTTCAGCTCGGCGAGATTGGCGTCCTGCAAGGTGTATTGATATTGCGTGCGGGACGGGCGCCCGCCCACATTGATGTCCTGGGAGGTCTGGAGGAACAAGGCGATGCCCTCCACCTTGGCCAATTGCGGACGCAGCCGCGCGATCACCTCGCCGGCGCTGGCGTCGCGCTGGTCGCGCGGCTTCAGGGTGATCCAGACGCGGCCGGTGTTCACCGTTTGCGATCCCCCGGTCGCGCCCACCGAACCGGAGACGCTTTGGACGGCGGGATCGCGGCCCACCACGGCGAGAAGCGCCATCTGCTTCTGCGACATGGCGGAGAAGGAGATGTCCTGCGCGGCCTCCGAGAAGCCCTGGATGAAGCCCGTGTCCTGCTGCGGAAAGAAGCCCTTGGGGATCACCACATAGAAATAGCCGGTGGCGGCCATGGTGCAGAACAGGGTCATCAGGGTGAGGAATTGGTGGCGCAGCACCCATTTCAGCCCGTGGTCATAGGCGGCGAGCAGACCGTCGAAGAAGCTCTCGAAGGCCATGTACAGGCGGCCGTGCTTCACCCCGTGATCGTTCTTCAGGAACAGCGAGCACATCATGGGCGTCAGCGTGAGCGAGACCACCACCGACACCAGGATGGTGATGGTGACCGTCACCGCGAATTCCCGCAGCAGCCGGCCGACGATGCCGCCCATGAGCAGCACCGGGATGAACACCGCCACCAGCGACAGCGAGATCGAGAGGATGGTGAAGCCGATTTCCGCCGCGCCCTTCAGCGCCGCCTCGAACGGCGCCATGCCTTCCTCGATATGGCGATAGATGTTCTCCAGCATCACGATGGCATCGTCGACCACGAAGCCGACCGCGATGGTGAGGCCCATCAGCGAGAGATTGTCGATGGAATAGCCGAGCGCATACATCACGGCGAAGGTGCCGATCAGCGCCATGGGCACGGTCACGCTCGGGATGATGGTGGCCCACACATTGCGCAGGAAGGCGAAGATCACCGCCACCACGAGGCCGATGGTGAGCAGCATGGTGAATTGCACGTCATCCACCGAGGCGCGGATGGTCTGGGTGCGATCGGAGATCACCAGCACGTCGATGCCGGGGGGCAAGGCGGCTTCGAGGCGCGGGATCATGGCGTGCACGCGGTCCACGGTCTGGATCACGTTGGCGCCGGGCTGCTTGAACACGATCAGCTGGATGCCGCGCTTGCCGTTCTGCCAGGAGGCGAGGCGCACATTCTCCGGCCCGTCCACGGCGCGGCCGATGTCGCGGATGCGCACCGGGGCGCCGTTCTTATAGGCGAGGACCACGTCGTTCCACGGCGCGGAGGCGAGCAATTGGTCGTCGGCATAGATGGTGAAGCTCTGGGCCGTGCCGTCGAACGAGCCCTTGGGGGAATCCACTGTGGCGGCGGCGAGGATGGCGCGCACGTCCTCCAGGCTCATGCCGAGCGAGGCGATCTTCGCCGGGTCCACCTGCACCCGCACAGCCGGCTTCTGCTCGCCGGTGATGGCGACCTGGGCGATGCCGGGAATCTGGCTGATCTGCTGGGCGAGGATGGTGTCGGCGTAATCGTCCAGCTTGGTGAGCGGATAAAGATCCGACTGCACCGCGAGGATCAGGATCGGCGCATCCGCCGGGTTCACCTTGCGATAGGTGGGCGGGGTGGGCAGGTTCTTGGGCAATTGGCCGCTGGCGGCGGTGATGGCGGCCTGCACGTCCTGCGCCGCGGCGTCGATGGCGCGGTTGAGGTCGAACTGAATGGTGATGGAGGCGACGCCGAGCGCGCTGGTCGAGGTCATCTGGGTGACGCCGGCGATCTGCGCGAACTGGCGCTCCAGCGGCGTCGAGACCGAGGAGGCCATGGTCTCCGGGCTGGCGCCGGGCAGGCTGGCCGAGACCTGGATGGTGGGAAAGTCCACCTGCGGCAGCGGCGCCACCGGCAGCAGGGGATAAGCGACGGCGCCGATCAGCACCAGCGCCAGCATCAGCAGCGAGGTGGCGATGGGGCGCCGGATGAAGGGGGCGGAAAGGCTCATGCCCGCTTCTCGGCGCTGGCGGTGGCGAGCGGGGCAGCCTGCGGCTTGGCACCGGGCGCCGCGCTCACGCTGACATGGGCGCCCGGCGTGAGCTTGTATTGGCCGTCCACGACCACGCGCTCGCTGGCGCTGAGCCCGGTTTCCACCACCATCTGCCCGGCGCGGCTCGGCCCGACGGTGACGGCGCGTTTTTCCACCGTGTCGTCGTCGCGCACCACATAGACATAAAATCCGTCCGGCCCGCGCTGCACCACCTGCGCCGGCACGAGGATCGCGTCCTTGCGGGTGTCCACCAGCACCTGCGCGTTCACGAACGCGCCTGGCCAGAGCTTGAGATCCGCGTTCGGGAAGGTGGCCTTGATGCGGATGGTGCCCGTGCTCTGGTCGATCTGGTTGTCGATCAGCGTCACGGTGCCGGCGCCGAGCTGGGTCACGCCGTCGCGGCGGAAGGCGAGCACCGGCACCGGACCGTGCCCCATGGCCGCGACCACGTCGTCGCGGCGGTCCTGGGGCAGGGAGACGATCACCGAGATCGGCTTCAGCTGGGTGATCACCACCAGCCCGGTGGTGTCGGCTGCGTGGACGATATTGCCCTCGTCCACCAGCCGCACGCCGGTGCGGCCGGAAATCGGCGCGCGCACCGTGGTGTAGCCGAGCTGCACATTGGCGCTGTCGATGGCGGCATCATCGCCCTGGATCGCCGCTTCGAATTGGGCGACGAGGGCGTTCTGGGTGTCGAGCTGCTGCTGGGAGACCGCGTTCTTGGCTACCAGCTGCTTGAAGCGGTCCTGGTCGAGCTTGGCGTTGGCGAGCTGGGCCTGGTCCTTGGCCTTGGCGGCCTGGGCCTGGGCGAGGGTGGCCTGGAACGCGCGCGGATCGATCTGCGCCAGCACGTCGCCGGCCTTCACATCCTGCCCCTCGCTGAAGGTGACCTTGTCCAGCTCGCCGTCGACGCGCACCTTCACGGTCACCGAATTGAACGCCTGGACGGTGCCGAGGCCGGTGGCATAGACCGGAAAGCTTTCCTCGCGCACGGTGGCCGCGAGCACGGGAATGGGCGGCGGGGCCTTCTTGGCATGGGCCTCAGGCGCGGCGGGCGCGGCGAACCCATAGTGCCAAGCAAGCGCGCCGGCGAGCAGAACGGCCGGCGTTACGACCCACACGAGACGCGGCATCAGCCCAATTCCCTTCGTCCGTTACGGCCTTTGAACACGCGCTGTCCGCGAACCCTGCGCGCGGTCGTCGCACCTCGCGCAGCCGTGAACAGCGCCGGGGCGGGGTGCGGCATAGCGGTGCAGCGCGTGCGGGCAGCGCAGGGTTTGGGGCCGTCCTGTGTTGAATCCATCAGGTCCCGTGTCCGAACGGCCGCAAGGCCGAGAGGGGCCGCCGCTTTTTGGCCGTCGGATTGAGGAGGCCTGCATCATGGTGGCATGCTGCGGCGAACGGGGGCAGGTTCGAGTACCCGGATGGGCGAAGCGAGCGACGAAGACCTCATGGCGCGCGTCGCCCGAGGGGATGCGGCAGCGTTCCGCACGCTCACCGAGCGCTATGCGGTGCGCGCGGTCGTCCTCGCGCGCCGGTTCCTCGGCAATTCCGCCGATGCCGAGGATATCGCCCAGGATGCCTTTCTGCGGGTCTGGCGGGCGGCGCCGCGCTGGCAGCCGACCGCCGCGTTCGGCACCTGGTTCTATCGCATCGTGGTCAATCTGTGCCTCAACCATCGCCGCCGCCGGGAATTCGCGCCGCTGGAGGATGCGGCGGACATCGCCGATCCGGCGCCCGACGCCCTCGCCCGCTTGGCCCGTGGGCACGAGGACCGCGCGCTCGCCCGTGCCCTCGCCGATCTGCCGCCGCGGCAAAGGGCGGCGGTGCTGCTTACCTATTGGGAAGGGCTGTCCAATGCCCGTACCGCGGAAATTCTCGATGCCTCGGTTTCCGGCGTCGAGACGCTGCTGGTCCGAGCCCGGCGCGCGCTGCGCACCCGTCTCGGCCCGCAGCCTGGGGAGGAATGAAAAATGACCCATGACGAATTCGAGCATCTGCTCGCCGCACACGGGGCCGATGTTGCGCTCTGGCCCGAGCCGGCGCGCCGGCGGGCGCGGGAGGTGATGGCGCGCGATCCATCGCTGGCCGGTCTGCTGGCCACCCATGCCGCGCTGGACGTGCGCCTCGCTCGTGCGCGCTCGGCAGGGCCGGGCGCGCAGGATCTCGCGGCCGGTCGGCGGGTGGTGGCGCGCCTTGCCGCCCTGCCGCTGCCAAAGCAGGACGCGCGGGCGCCGGTGCGATGGCTGCCCTCCTGGCTGCTGGCGCTGGATCTGCGCCCCGCCTGGCCGAGCATCGCCGCGCTGGCGGGGATGGCGGCCCTGGGCTTCCTCGCCGGGCTCAGCGTGATCAGCCCCAGCCAGCTCGACGCGGCCATGGGGGATGGCGCCCATCCGCAGGTCACCGCCGACCTCAGCATGATCGTGTTCGAGCCCGGCCCGCCGGAGGAAAGCGCGTTATGACCGGAGGCGTGATCCGCATGGGCACGTCCCAGCCGAGGCGGCTGCTTCTGGTGGCCTCCCTTGCCCTGAATCTGTTCTTCGTCGGCCTCGCGGTCGCGGTGGCGATCCAGGAGACGCGCGAACGCGCGGCGGCGCCCGCGCCGGCGGCGATCGACCGCAGCCCGGCCGCGCGCATCGACCGGCTCGCGGCGGCCCTGCCGGCGGCGGATGCGCAGGCGCTGCGGACCCGGTTCCAGGGCGCCCTTGGCGTCATAGACGCCGCGCAGGCGGCCTCGCGGGTAGCGCAGGACAAGGTGCGCGCCGCTTTGGCGGCGGAGCCGTTCGACAGCGCCGCCGCCGATACCGCCTTGACGCAGCTGCGGGAGGCGCGGCGCGCCCTGTGGCGCGCGCTGCATGGCGTGATCATCGGCGCCGCCGGCGAGATGTCGGCGCAAGGCCGCGCGCGGCTCGCGAGCTGGGTTCCCCCCGAGGAGGGCGAGCGCGGCGCCTCGCCCCAACCACAATCACGGTGATGATGCCGGGCGCGAGCGCGCGGCCTTCCCAAGCGAATTGGTGTTCCGATGAACGACCCACGCCCGTTGCGCGATTTGCGCGGCGAACCCATCTCTCTCGCACCCGAGGCGGCGCCGCAGCGCCGGCGCCGGTTTCCCTGGTCGTTCCTCATCTTCCTGGCCTTGCTGGCGTTGGTGGGGGCGGGGTTCCTGATCCGGCCGCAGGAGACGCCGCAACCCGGCGGGCGCGGCGGCCTCGCCGGCCTTCCGGTGCCGGTCGCGACCGCGCTGGCGCAGACCGGCAGCATGCCGGTGACGCTCACCGCCCTCGGCACGGTGACGCCGCTCACCACGGTCACCGTGAAGACCCAGATCAGCGGCCGGCTGATCAATCTGTTCTTTACGGAAGGGCAGGAGATCGAGGCCGGCGCCCCGCTCGCCGAGGTCGATCCGCGGCCCTATGAAGCGGCGCTGAAACAGGCCAAGGGCCAGCTCGCCCGCGACCAGGCGCAATTGAAGAATGCCCAGCTGGACCTCAATCGCTACACCCAGCTGGTGGCCAAGAATGCCGCCTCCCAGCAGCAGGTGGATACCCAGCAGGCGCTGGTGCAGCAGTTTCAGGGCACGGTGGAGATGGACGAGGCGCAGGTGCGCACCGCCGAGCTGAACCTGGAATATTGCCACATCACCGCGCCGGTCACCGGCCGCGTGGGCCTGCGGCTGGTGGATCGCGGGAATTACGTCCAGGCGGGCGAATCCACCGGCATCGCCGTGATCACCCAGATCAAGCCGATCACCGTGCTGTTCTCTTTGCCCGAGGACAAGGTTCCCCAGGTGCTCAGGCGGCTGACCTCCGGCGCCGACCTGCCGGTGGTGGTCTATGACCGCAACCGCCGCGCCGCCCTCGCCACGGGCAAGCTCGTGACGATCGACAATCAGGTGGATGTGACCACCGGAACGGTGAAGCTGAAGGCGCAGTTCGACAATGCGGACGAGGCGTTGTTTCCGAGCCAGTTCGTGAACGTGGACCTGCTGGTGGATACGCTCACGGGTGTCACCGTCATTCCCTCGGCGGCGGTGCAGCGCGGGGCGCCGGGCACTTATGTCTATCTGGTCGGTCCGGATAATACGGTGAGCGTGCGCAAGATCGCGCTCGGCGCGTCCGACAGCAGCCGGATCGTCGTGACGCAGGGCCTTGCGGCGGGCGACAAGGTGGTGGTGGACGGCGCGGACAAATTGCGCGAAGGCGCCAAGATCAGCGAGCCCGACGCGGCGGCCGGCAAGCCGGCGGCGGCTGGCGAGGGATCGGAGCGCCAGCGCCGCACGCAAGACGGTCGCACCCAGGAGAGCCGCGACCACGGCAAAGGCGAGGTCGCGATCCCCGCCACGCCGGGGCCAGCCTCGGCCGAGCCCGCGCCCGCCGCCCCGGCTTCCGGGCCCGCACGCTCGGCGCCGGTGACGTCCGCGCCCGCGACCACGCCGCCCGCCGGCACGGTGCCGGCGGTGGGGCCGAGCATCGTTCCCGATTCAGGTCCCGGCGCGGCCCCGGCGGCGGCGCAGGGCGGTGGCGCGCCGCCGACCGCCGGCGGTGTAAAATGAGGCCGGTGCGGCCCGCGCCGTCCGCGTGCGCGGCGACGGCGAGTGTGACGACGACGGCGCGGGAGCAGGCGGCGTGAATCCCTCCCAGCCCTTTATCGTGCGGCCGGTCGCCACTTCCCTGCTGATGGCGGCGCTGCTGCTGGTCGGCATCGTGGCGTTCCGCTTCCTGCCGCTCTCCGCCTTGCCGGAGGTGGATTATCCCACCATCGCCGTGCGCACCTTCTATCCCGGCGCCAGCCCGGAGGTGATG